>CAZZWJ010000148.1:0-7383 GCA_964657875.1 uncultured Solirubrobacteraceae bacterium | reverse complement strand
CAGAGGGCCAGCGCGTCGCCGTCACACCCGCCGGCCAGCAGCCACAGCGCCCCGTCGAGGACCATCGCGCCGAACCCCGCCAGCGCCGGATCATCCGGGCGCCCGGCGAACCGCGCCTGCAGCTGCGCCGCCGCGTCCACCGCCTCGGGGTTCCGGCCGGCTTCGATCAGCCGGCCGACGTCGGTGAGCAGGGCGAAGGCGCGCTCCTGGTCACGGGCGAGGTCGGGATCGTCGTCGCCATCGCCCCCGGTCATCGCCCTCGACGCTACCGGGCGCGTAGCCTTGGGCGTGGTGACACGGGCACGCGCAGCGGGGATGATCGCGCTCGCGACGACGGGGGTGCTCGTCGCGCTCCTGGCGGCGGGGCTGCGACCGGCCGCCGCCGATGCGCCCGGGGCATCACCACGTCCCATGGCGACCACGGGCGCCCGCACGGTGACGGTCGTCAACCGCACGCGCGAGACGATCTGGCCGGCCGCGTGGCCCGGTGCGGTGAACGGGCGCACCGGCTGGCGGCTCGCCCCGGGGAGATCGCTGACGATCACCGTCCCGGACGATTGGAACGCCCGCCTGTGGGGCCGCACCGGCTGTCACTTCGACGCCGCCGGTCATGGCGGGTGCGTCACCGGTGACTGCGGCGGCCGGTATCAGTGCCGCGGCTGGGGGGCGATTCCCTCGACGCTCGCCGAGTACGACCTCGATGCCTATGAGCATCTGGACTTCTACGACGTCTCGATGGTCGACGGGTCCAACCTGCCGATGTACATCAACACCGTCCACGCCACCACGCCCGACCGGATCTCGCGCGACGGCTGTGAGCACGGCCGGGGTTGCACGACACCGGTCCACTGCCCGTCGGCGCTGCGCGTGCGCCACCGGGGCCGGACCGTCGCCTGCATCTCGCCGTGCGCGCGCTTTCACACCGATCGCTACTGCTGCACCGGCCGCTTCGCCCACGGATGCTCGCCGGCGCGCACGTGGCCGATCGACTACGCCCAGGTGTTCAAGCGGGCCGAGCCCTACGCCTACTCGTGGTCGGGCGACGATGCCACGAGCGTGTTCACGTGCGCCGGCGGGTGCGGTTACCGGATCACCTTCGGGGTCACCCCGCGCCTAGACTCAGGGCCATGAGGTTCGCCGCTCGCGTCCGGACGCTGGTCTGGGCGATCGCGTTGAGCGCGGCCGTCGCGCTGCTGATCGGGCTGCTCACGCCGGTGGCCCGCGCGGGGATCTGGATGCAGGTGTCGTGCGTCAATCCCAGCGGCACGCCGTCGCCCAGTCAGGGCTGGACCGGGTCGCTGCAGGCCACCGGGTTCGGCGCGAGCACGACGACGAGCTGCGCCCCCGGCGCCCCGATGTCGGCGGTGCTCGCCGATGCGGTGCCCGAGCCGGTCTACGCCGGGGCGAGCCTCACCTACACCCCGCCCGTCGGCTCGATCCTCACCGGCGGCCGCCTCGGGCTCGTGCTGCAGGCCAACGGCGGTGGGACGAACGCCAACGGCGCCGCGACCGTCTCGACGCCGACGCAGGCCGCCGGTGACGCGCGCCTGCAGTGCGTCGAGGGCCAGACTCCGTGCGGCTCGCAGGGGGCCGACTACTCAGGGACGTTCACGCTGCCCTCCGGACTCGGCGGGGTGCTCGTCGTCGGCGCCCAATGCGTCGGCAGTCCCGGCTTCAGCTGTGACAGCGGTGGGCGCTCGGGGGCGTGGGCTCAGGCCCAGGTGAGCGTCGCCGACCTGCTGCTCTCCAACAACTCCCGGCCGCGGGCGACCGGGCGCACCGGCACGGCGCTGGACCGTCCCATCCACGCCACCGCCCTGGTGGCGCTCAAAGCCGTCGAGTCAAGCGGTCCGGGCATCTATCAGGTGGCGGCGATGATCGACGGGCGACTGATCCAGCGGATCACCCCGAGCCTCAACGCCGGAACGTGCGTCCCCGTCGGCACCGACGCCACCACCGGCGCGCTCATGTTCGACGTCCAGCAGCCGTGCCCGACGTCCACGCCCGCCCTGCTGACGATTCCCACCACGGGGCTCCCCGACGGCGATCACCTGCTCCAGATCACGATCACCGACGCCGCCGGCAACGTCGCGACGGTGGTGCGCCGGACGATCGTGACCGTCAATCCGCTGCTCACCCCCCGTCCGCGAGCCGGGGTTCGCACACGGTTTGCCCTGAGCTGGCGCTGGGGGGTGAGCGCGACGACGCTGCGGTCGGTCACGGCCGTGCGGGCCCTGCCCCACGACGCCACCGTGACGCTCGCCTGCACGGGTGCGGGCTGTCCCCGGCTGTACGCCGAACCGCAGTCCGCGGCTCGCCTCGCGGGCCTGCTGCGCTCGCTGCGCAACCGGCGGTTCGCGACCGGCGACCGGCTGCTCATCACGATCACCGCCCCGCATCTGGCGACCGAGCGCCTCGGCCTCACGATGCGCTCGGGCCGCGCGCCCCGGGCCGCGTTTGTGAAGGCCCCGCCGACCCTCCCGACGCTGCCGCCTTTTCCACCCCTGCCGTGACCGGCCGTCACCGTCATCCGACGCAGCGGTGAGCGCGCCCGCGCTCCTGTTCGACCTCGACGGCTGCCTGGTCGACTCGCTGCCGTCGATCCGCCGCTGCTGGGAGCGGACGCTGCCGCGGTTCGGGGCGCCGGCGCCGACCGGCGAGCTCGCGCGTCACCTCGCGGGCCCGCCCGTGGACGAGGTCGCCCGCCGTCTGCTGCCCGACGCCCCGCCGCAGCGGATCGCCGAGGTCGTCGCCGCCTACCGCCGCTGCTCGGTGGCCGATGCCGGGGCGGTCCCGGCGTATCCGGGCGTGGTCGAGATGATCACGACGCTGCGGACGTGGGGGGTGCGCCTCGGGATCGCCACCTCGAAGTCGATCGAGGTGGCCGAGCCGGTGCTGGCGGCGCTCGGACTCCGGGACCGCTTCGACGTCGTCTGCGGCACCCCGGTCGACGCGCTCGGCACCGACAAGGCGACCGTCGTCGCCGCGGCCCTGCGGGCGCTCGCGCCCGACGCGCCGATCGGCCTCGTCGGCGATCGCTCCCACGACATCGTCGGTGCCCACGCCCACCGGCTGCGCGGCTTCGGGGTCCTGTGGGGCTACGGCGGACGGGCGGAGCTCGAGGCGGCGGGCGCCGACGGGCTGCTCCAGGCGCCGGCGGACGTGCTCGCGCTCGTGGCCGCCGACCCGCGGGTGGCCGTTTAGGCTGGCGCAGTGTGATCCGCCGCCTGCAGCTGAGCACCGCGACCGGTCCTGACCTCGATGCCGTCGGGCGGCTGCTGCGTGAGCTCAACCTCGAGGTCGAGGATGCGACCCCGTCGGCTCAGGCGCTCGCCTCCCGGGTCGCCGAGCTGCTCGGCGACGGCGACACCGAGATCCTGCTCGCCGACGACCCGCCGGTCGGGATCGCGGTGCTGCGACTGCGCAAGGCGATCTGGACCGCCCATCGGGAGGCGTCGCTCGTCGAGCTCTACGTCGTCCCGGGCCGCCGCGGCCGGGAGCTCGAGCGGGCGCTCGTAAGCACCGCGATGGACGTCGCCCGCGAGCGCGGCGCCGACTTCATCGATTGCACCGTCGGCGCCTCGGAGGTCTCGGCCCGCCGCCTGTATGAGAACCTCGGCTTCGACGACCACGAGGCACGGGCGCCGGATTCACTCGCGCTGCACTACGAGCGCCCGCTCTGAGAAGATCCCCACACCCCGACCCTTGACGCCGAGGAGTTCCATGTCCGTTTCCGCCGCATCGTCGCCGACCCGTCCCGTACTCGCCGACGCCCTCCCGGGCGCGCGCGTCCGTGACGTGCTGCTCGTGGTCAGCGGGGCGCTGCTCACCGCCGTCTGCGCCCAGATCTCGGTGAAGCTCCCCGGTTCCCCGGTGCCGCTCACCGGTCAGACGTTCGCGGTGGTGCTCGTCGGCGCCGGCCTCGGGGCCCGGCGCGGCGGCCTGGCGATGATCCTCTACGTCGCGCTCGGTCTCGTCCTCCCGGTGTACGCCGGCGGCGAGCAGGGCACCGGCGTCCTGTTCGGCGCGTCCGGTGGATACCTGGTCGGCTTCGTGCTCGCCGCCTACGCGATGGGCCTCGTCGCCGAGCGCGGCGGCGACCGCCGGGTCGTCTCGGCGGTCATGGCGTTCGCGGTCGGTCAGCTGCTCATCTTCGGCATCGGGGTGCCGTGGTTGAAGCTCGATGCCTCGCTGTCCTGGGGAGCCGCGATCCACGAGGGGTTCACCATCTTCATCCTCGGCGGCGTGATCAAGGCCGCCCTCGCGGGCATCCTGATGCCGTCGGCGTGGCGGCTGCGTCAGTCCAGGCGCGCGTAGGCGCCGGTGGTGAGGAACTCCGGGAGGTCGTCGCGCAGGGCGGCCTCCTCCAGGACCTCGCGCGTGTCCTGAGGGCGCCCGCGCTCCCACACCGCGTCGCCGACGGCGTCGTGGATCTTCTGGGTCTCCTCGTCGAGCAGCCGGGTGACGAGCTCCCGGGTGATCGTGCGGCCGTCGTCGAGCTCGGCGCGGTGGCGGATCCACTGCCAGATCTGGGTGCGGGCGATCTCGGCGGTCGCGGCGTCCTCCATCATGTTGTTGATCGCCGCCGCGCCGCGGCCCCCGAGCCAGAACGAGATGTACTGAAAGCCGACCGACAGGTTGTTGCGCAGCCCCGCCTCGGTGATCGTGCCCTCGGTGGCGGCGACGTCGGACAGCGGTGTCGCGTCGTAGGGGACGTCGGGGCGCAGCCGATCGATCTGGTTGGGCTGATCGCCCAGGACCGCGTCGAACTGCTCGATCGCGGCGGGCACGACGTCGGGATGGGCGACCCAGGTGCCGTCGAAGCCGTCGCGGGCCTCGCGCTGCTTGTCGGCCTTGACGGCCGCGATCGCCCGCGCGTTGGCCTCGGGATCCCGGCGGGAGGGGATGAGGGCGTTCATGCCGCCCATCGCGAACGTGCCGCGGTCGTGGCAGGTGCGCACCAGCAGCTCGGTGTAGGCGCGCATGAACGGCTGGGTCATCGTCACCGCGGTGCGGTCGGGCAGCACGAACGCCGGGTCCTCGCGGTTGGTCTTGATCACTGAGAAGATGTAGTCCCAGCGACCCGCGTTGAGGCCGTAGGAGTGCTCACGCAGCTCATAGAGGATCTCCTGCAGCTGAAACGCCGCCGGAAACGTCTCGATCAGCACCGTCGCGCGGATCGTCCCCCGCGCCAGCGCGAGCCGGTCCTCGGCGAACGTGAGGACGTCGTTCCACAGCCGCGCCTCGAGGTGGTGCTCGAGCTTGGGCAGGTACAGGTAGACGCCCTTGCCCCGGGCATGCAGCCGCGGGCCGCTGTGGAAGGCGAACAGGCCGAAGTCGACGAGCGACCCGGACGCGGGCCGGCCCACCTGCGACCCGGACGGGGTGACGCGGACGTGACGCTCGGGCAGGTGCCACCCGCGGGGGCGCACGAGCAGCGTCGCGGGCGTCTCGCCGAGCTCGTAGTGGCGCCCGTCGGAGGCGTCGTAGGAGATCGTCCCCTCGATCGCGTCGATGAGGTTCGCCTGGCCCTCCACCTGCTTGCGCCACGTCGGCGAGTTCGCATCCTCGAAGTCGGCCATGAACCCGCGCGCCCCGGAGTTCAGCGCGTTGATGACGAGCTTGCGGTCGGTGGGGCCGGTGATCTCGGCGCGACGATCCCGATAGTCGTCACGGGGCGCCGCCGTCCGCCAGTCACCGTCGCGGATCGACGCCGTCTCGGTGAGGAACCGACCGGGTGCGGGGCGCCCGCGGCGGGCAGCGAGCAGCTCCCGTCGGCGGTCGTCGAAGCGCTCGTGCAGCTCGGCGATGAACCCGACCGCCTCCGGGGAGAGGATCGCGGTCAGCGCCGGCTCGTCGAGATGGTCGAAATCGATGCTCATGCGGGGCATTGTCCGTGCGCGGAGCTCACCAGGACGCCATCAGCGGGGTGAGCAGGCTCCCGGCCGACAGCGTGCTCACGAGCAGCTTGGTCGCCGGCGCCGGGAAGGTGAGCAGCTCGACGCTCGCGGCGGGAACGTGGACGCGGTAGGCGCCGTGGACCGGCAGGACGGTCGGGTTGACCGGGGTGTCGGCGAGCTCCCCGGTCGTCGTCGCGTCACCGAACGTCTGCCCGCCGAGCGTGACGCCCTCGGTGGAGGAGAGGCGGTGGGCGCGCAGCGCCTCGACGGTCGCCGGGCCGACCGCGCCGGGTACGTGCAGCGTCGTGTCGGCGGCGGCGGACGCGCTCTTGTCGATGAGCACGACCCGGGTGGTTCCCGAGGCGTCGCGGGTCGCCCACGCCTGCTCATACGGGGGGAGGCCGGCGATCTGGAGGCGCATGATGTGAGAGCCGGGCGGGGCGGCGTGGGCGAACATGATCATCGCGTAGTACTCGGGCTGGACGGTGATCGCGTTGCCCGAGCGGCGGTGCACGGGGTTGAGGATCGCGTTGATCGCGCCGGGTGTCATGTGGACGTTGACCCCGCCGACGCCGGTGTGGGCGAGCCCGAACAGCGTGTTCTCCATCCACAGCGCGGACGCGAAGGAGTCACTCACCCCCGCGGTGCCACCACACGAGATCGCGTTGACCTCGTCGATGCGGATCGGCTTGTGGTGGGCCTGCGCGACCCGCACGTAGGGGGTGACCTCGGAGACGAAGCCGTCGGAGGCGGAGTTCGCGAGCACCTGCGGGATGGTGACGATGTGCGACGGGGTGCAGTGCTTGAGCGGATAGGCGTGCATCGTCACCACCGAGACCTTCGGCTCATCGTTCAGGAACGTCCCCAGCTGCCCCAGCCACAGGCCGATCCCGCTCACCGGCCCGGCGATCGGCACCCGCGGCATCGCGTTGGCGAACGTCTTGAACTCGGCGCGGTAGATCGGCAGCGACCATGAGGCCGGGCGGCCGAGGACCTTGACACCGGCCTTGGTGCGATACCAGGCGAAGTGGTGGTAGAGCTCGGGCTCGTTGCCGATCTCCAGCGCGTCGATGTCCGAGCTGCCGATCGTGTGGACCATCGCGTTGGCCTCACCGACCGCGTCGGAGGTGCTGTTGGCCTCCAGGTTGACGCCCACGATCAGCTTGCCGTTGAGATCCTGGGCGGTCGCGCGGGCGACCTGCAGCCAGCGGTTCTTGATCGTGTACGTGACCCCCTTGGGCGTGGGATGCCCGGGGACCGCGTACCAGCTCCAGTCCGTCGAGTCACCGCCGATCCGCAGCACCGGGCGCTGACCGGGCGCGATCGCGCCGAGCAGTCGCAGGAACGCCGGGTCGATCGCCTTGGAGTCGGTGCCGGCGTACGCCTCGAGGTCCTGGACCTCGGTCGAGATCCCGAGAAAGCCCGGTGCGATCGCCGAGCCCGACGGCGTCGAGGTGACCGTCACCTGTGCCGCGCGGGCCCG
>CAZZWJ010000147.1:0-7395 GCA_964657875.1 uncultured Solirubrobacteraceae bacterium | reverse complement strand
GGAGGACTTCATCTCGTGCGGCCTGGAGGCGCTGATCCGCTCGATCGACCGCTATGACCCGGACAAGGGCGCGACGCTCGAGCAGTTCGCCTGGACCCGGATCCACGGCGCCGTCCTCGACGAGCTGCGCCGCAACGACTGGGCGCCGCGATCGCTGCGGCGCTGGGACCGGGAGCTGAGCCGCGCCCGCGAACAGTTCGTCGGCCTCCACGCGCGCCGGCCCGACCGTGACGAGCTGGCCGCCGCGATGGGGGTGACTCCCGATGAGCTGCAGCGCCGCCAGGACGAACTCGCCCGTTCCCAGGTCGCCTCCCTCAACGCGCTCGTCCACTCCGACGATGAGGCCGCGATCGAGCGCATCGACACGCTGCCCTCGTCAGATCGCGACTTCGACCCGGAGGAGCACGCCGTCACCGCCGCGGCCAAGGAGCGCTTCCGCGAGGCGTTCGAATGCCTGCTCCCGCGGGAACGCAAGATCGCCGTGCTGCTCTACGTCTACAACCTCACGCTGCGCGAGATCGGCGAGGTCCTCGGCGTCACCGAGAGTCGCGTCTGCCAACTGCACGCGCAGATCCTCCGCAGCCTGCGCGACCAGCTGGAGCCCGACGAGCAGCTGTTCAGCTTCGTCGCCTAGACCCGGAGACCGTCGGTCGCCACGTGGCTGGACGGATGATCCAGCGCGCTCAAGTTCGTCGCGGGGGACGCGATTACCCCAGACACCGGGCGCTGCCCCCGGAGAACGCCACCGACATCGAAGTCTGAGACCTCATCCATGAGCTCGTCCACGCTCGCCCATCGCGACGCCTCCCTCACCGTCGTCCCCGCGCGGGTGCTCCGCGCGATGGACGTCGCCGCCCGCGCCTATGACCGGCTCGCCGACGCCGGTGAGACGCTGCAGTTCTCACTGCACCCGCGGACCGGTCGCCTCACCATCACGCTCGCCGACCTCGATGGTCACCCCCAGGCCGAGGTCTCCCCGCGGGCCGTCCTGGATGTCGCCGCCGGCGGTGACCTCGACGCTGTGGCGGCATGAACCGTCGCTGACGGTTCACGGCAGGCGCCCGGCGGCGGACGCCTGATCTTGAGAGGATCGTCGTCGATGGCCCCCCTGCGCCCCGACACGATCGCCGCTGCGGCCCGCCGCCTGCAGGCCACCGGCCACGGTCTGTGGATGGCCTCCAACGACGCGGTGCTGCGCGAGCTGTCGCTCTCCCCCGAGGGGGTGTCGATCACGCCGCTGGACTTCCTGGGCCCCTACGAGCGCGAGTGGAAGCTCGAGGATCTGATGCGCACCTACAACGTGCTCAACGCGACCGCGTTCGGGGCCAAGGGCATCCCGCTCGCCAACTGGGTCATGATCGACCTCGGGCTGCTGCCGTCGGGCTTCCTGCTCGTCACGCTGCCCCGCGACGCGATCGTGGCCGCGTTCGAGGACCCCGGCCGCAGCGACGCCGAGCGTGCGCGGCTGGCGGCGGTGCTGCCGGCGGTGCTCGCCGAGGCCGAGCGACTGGACTACAGCGGGCCGATCCCGGTCGCCGGGTACTGTGCCGCACCCACACCGGATCGCCACGGCTGGGTGGGGTGGTCGCTGTGCTCGGCGGTCCCCGGTCTCGGCAGCGTGGCCAAGGGGCTGGGACTGCTCGCCTACGGGGCCCGGACGCTCACCGGGGTCGCCCAGTTCTATGACCCGGCGCTGCGCATCCATCGTAAGTTCGGCCCGATGCAGCTGCTCGCCGCGGTCCTCGACCTGCATACCGTCCCTCACACGATGGCCTACCGCACCGACGTGTTCGCCGCCGAGCCCGCGCCGGAGCCGAGCCCCACGCTGATGCTCGGCGCCCGTGATCTCGACGGTCAGGCAGCGATCCAGGCCCGCCTGGACGCCGGCACCCACGAGTACTTCGTCCTGTCCCCCGGCCTGGTCGATGACCGGGTTCCCATCCTGGAGCGACCCCTCTGATGCCCGACCGCACCATCGTGCTCGCCTTCTCGGGCGGCCTCGACACCTCCTACGAACTCGCCGTGCTCGTCGATCGGGGCGAGCGGGTGATCACCGTCACGGTGAACACCGGCGGGTTCTCCGATGCCGAGCTCACCCAGATCGCCGCCCGTTCGGCGGAGCTGGGCGCGACCGAGCACGTCGTGATCGACGGCCGGGCGCGGCTCTACGACGAGTTCGTGGCCGACATCCTGCGCGCCGACTACCTGCGGGGGGGCGTCTACCCGTCGTGTGTCGGGGTCGAGCGGATGCTGCAGGCCCAGGAGGTGACCCAGGTCGCACTCGCACGCGGCGCGGACGCGATCGCCCACGGCTCCACCGGGGCCGGCAACGACCATGTCCGCTTCGACGCGGTGAGTCAGGCGATGGCGCCGGAGATCGAGATCATCGGCCTGATCCGCGACGGCGCCCACACCCGTGAGGAGGAGCGCGACTTCCTGCGCGCCCGGGGGATCCCGATCTCCGACATCACCGCCGAATACTCCTTCAACCAGGGGATCCTGGGCACGACGATCGGCGGCGGGGAGACCTACGGCTCCTGGGAGTACCTGCCCGAGGCGGCGTGGCCGACGACGGTGTCGGTGACCGACGCGCCCGCGGAGGCGGTCGAGCTCGTGATCCGCTTTCAGGCGGGGCTGCCGACGGGGTATGAGGTCATCTCGGGGCCGGTGCCGAGGGGGTTGGACGAGGGCGCGATCGGGGTCGCCGGCTACGACGTGCTGGCGGCGCTGAACCGGATCGGCGCGTTTCACGGATACGGACGGGGGATCCACACCGGTCAGACGATCATGGGGATCATCGGCCGGCTCGGGTTCGAGGCCCCGGGGATGCTCACGCTCATCACCGCCCACCACGAGCTCGAGCGCCTGGTGCTCACGCTCGCCCAGCAGAACCTGAAGGCCCAGCTCGGCACCACGTTCGGCGACATGCTGCACGAGGGCCGCTACTACGACCCGGTCCTCGACGACATCCGGGCGCTGCTGCGCTCCTCCCAGCGCCACGTCACCGGCGAGGTGCGCCTGCGCCTGCATCGCGGGACGGCGGTCGCGCTCGGCTGCCGGTCTGAGTTCTCGCTGCTCGATGCGGGGCGGGCGCTCGGTTCGACCTACGGCCACGGATCGTCGCTGTGGAGCGGTGACGAGGCCCGGGCGTTCGCCCACATCTACGGGGTCGGCGGGGTCAGGGTCGGCGGGGGACTGACCCCGCGCCCGGCCGAGCCTCCCGCACGATCGCGCACAGCAGCGCCTCCAGCGCGCGCAGCTCCCCGACGGTGATCGACTCGCTCGGCTGGTGGGCGTCACGTCCGCCGCTGGCGAGCGCGACGACGTCGGTGTCGGCGGCGAGGTAGTTGGCCTCCAGCGTGGCGTGGGCCTGGGTCACCGAGAACCGCACCCCGTCCCCCTCGGTGGCCGCGCAGGCGGTCCGGGCCAGCGCGAGTGCCCGGGAATCGGGGCCTCCGGGAAACGGCGGCACCCCCCGCTCGCGATCGATCCACTCATACGTGGCGCCGGCGGCGTCGCAGGCCGTGGCGACGGCATCCTGGATCGCGGCGCGGGCCGCCTGGATCTCCGCCACGGTGTAGCCGCGGACCTCGCCGCGCAGCAGCGCGAGGTCGGGCACCGAGTTGGTCGGGGTGCGCTCGAGCGCAGCTCGCACGGCGTCACCACCGGGTCCGTCGAGATGGTCGATCACCGCCCCGGCGACGACCGCGGCGATCGAGGCCGACCCGCCGCCCGGCAGGCGACCCAGCGCCATCCCGGCGACCGCGCGGGCGGCGACCACGAGCGCCGACACGCCATCCTGGGGCGAGGCGGCGGCGTGGGCGGCGCGACCGGACACCACGACCGTGAACACCTGCTGACCCAGCGCCCGCGTGATCGTGGTGCCGATCGGGGCCGATCCGTCGACGGAGAACGCACAGTCGACCCCGTCGAGTTCGAGCAGCGAGACGCCCATCCGCCCCGCCTCCTCACGGCAGGTGAACGCGGCGCGGACCGTCGGGCGCTCGCCGGGGTTCAGCCTCGCCGCGAACGCGCACGCCCGCATCACCGCCGCGACCGCCGACTTGTTGTCGGCGCCGAGGATCGTCTCGCCGCGTGAGCGGATCACGCCGTCGTCGCCGAGCACCGGCTCGATCGCCGGACTCCCGGACTCGACGGTGTCCAGGTGGGCGACGAACAGCAGGCTCGGCGCGCCCGAAGCGCCCGCGACGGTCGCGATCAGGTTCCCGGCATCGGAGTCGTTGCGCCCGCCGGTGCCGTCGCGCGTCGCTCCCACCCCGACGCCGGCCAGCCACGCGCCGACCGCGTCGGACACCGCCCGCTCGCGACCACTGGGCGAGGGGATGGCGACGAGCTCGCAGAACAGCCGCTCGACGGATCCGTCGGGGGTGAGCATCGCCCGCCGACCTTAGATCGTCGCGGGAATCGACGGCCGGTCAGTCGATGGCGGCGGCGATCGCCCGCTGCGAGGTGACCGGCAGTGGGACGCGGGGGGCCGACCGGGCGAACGGCGTCGCCGGCGTGGGACCGACGGCCGGGCGTGAGCGCGGGGGCAGCCGGACCTCGCCGGCGGGCAGCGGCTCGGAGAAGAGAAAACCCTGGCCCAGGCGGCAGCCCGACAGACGCAGGAGCTCACACTGGGCGTTGGTCTCGACGCCCTCGGCGACGACCTCGAGCTCCATGCCGGCCCCGATGGCGAGGATCGCGCGCATCAGCGCGGCGTCACGGCGGTCGGTCTCCAGTCCGTCGAGAAAGCAGCGATCGACCTTGATCAGGTCGACGGGAAATCGCTTGAGGTAGCCGAGCGCCGAGTATCCGGTGCCGAAGTCATCGAGCGCCAGGCGCACGCCGAGCTCGCGGATCTTCTCCAGGTTGCGCCGCTCACACACGCCGGGCGTGACGAACACGCCTTCGGTGATCTCCAGGGTGAGCGCGGATCCGGGCAGCCCGGTCTCCTCCAGGATGCCGGCGACGACGTCGGCGATGTTCGCCACCGACAACTGCACCGGGGAGAAGTTCACGGTGACGCCGAGCTGCTCGCCGGGCAGCATCGCCCGCCACAGCGCCATCTGGGTGCAGGCGGTGCGCAGGACGTGCTCGCCGATGATGACGATCGACCCGGTCTCCTCGGCGGCGGGGATGAACTGCGTCGGGCCGACCAGACCCAACTCGGGATGGCGCCAGCGCGCGAGGGCCTCATAGCCCCGGACGCGACTCGTGGCCAGCTCGACGATCGGCTGGAAGTTGACGGTGATCTCACCCCGGGGCACGGCACCGGCGAGCGCGCCGCGCAGCCGGGCGGGGGACGCGGAGTGCGTCGGGGGCGAGTCGACGGCGACCCGGTCGCTGTGGGACCGGGCCCGGATCAGCGAGTCGAGCGCGCGGTTGATGAGCACATCACCGTCGATCCCGGGCGCCGCGGTCGCCAGCCCGACGGCCGCCGAGACGCCGAGCTGCTCTCCGCGTACGGTGAGCGACTCCCCGGAGACCGCGTGACGGATGCGGTGGGCGAGTGCGAGCCCGTCCGTCTGGTTGGCGAGCCCGGACCGCAGCACCACGAAGGTGTCGCCGTGCAGGCGGCCGAGCACGTCGTCGGGCTCGAGCTGATGGCCGATCCGCCGCGCCACGAGCTTGATGATCCGATCACCCTGGCCGACGCCGTGGTGACCGTTGACGGAGCCCAGGTCGTCGATCCGGATCGCGAGGGCGAGCACGTCGGAGCCGTTGCCGATGCGCAGGAGCTGGTCACCGTAGGCGACGGTGAGCGCGCGGTTGGGCAGGCCGGTGAGAGCGTCCCGCAGGCTCTGGCGCCGGAGCTCGCGTCGCAGATCGAGCTGGGTGGAGACGGCGGCGGCGAGGTCGCCGAGTATCCGCAGGTCCCGGTCACTCCACTGACGCGGGACGCGGTCGATCGCGCACAGCGTCCCGACGGCATGGCCGTCGGAGAGCACCAGCGGGATGCCCACGTAGGCGGCCACCGACAGGTCACGGACGGCGAGGTGGTCGACCACGCGCGGATCGCGTCGGCCGTCACCGACCACGAACGGCTCACCGCTGCTCACCGCGTATTGACACAGCGAATGGCTCAGGGGCGTCTGCCCGGCCTCGGTCCAGGGCTCGGCGAGACCGCGGGCGCCCTTGAAGTACTGACGGTCGCGATCGATCAGCGAGACGAACGACACCGGCACCTCGAGCAGCTCGACGACCAGCGACGTGAACCGGTCGAAGTCAGGCTCGGGAGCACTGGACAGAACCCCGAGTTCTGCCAACGCGGCCAGGCGCGCACCATCGGCGATCGTCTCCAACACCAGCATCTCCTGTTCGTTGCCGCCCGGCCGACCGTTCGAAGTCACACACCGAAAGTTGACCGATCGCGGCGGACATGTCATTTCGGTGACGATTCCCTGCAGCTTGAGCGGGCCAATACCCCACTAAACGGAAAGACCAGGTTCGCCAAACGCCCCTGGAGTCCTCCGGAGGGCCGATTTGTACGGATTAGTCCGCACGTTGCGGGATCATTGCGGCGACCCGTCCCGGCTTCACAGTCGTCAATCGCCGATCACGCGCACCGGATCGCCGGTGCCCCAGGCGGCGATGTCCTCGACGACCTGTCCGTACATCACCCGCATCGCCTTTGCGGAGACATAACCGAGGTGGGGCAGCAGGACGGCCGTCTCACACCCGGTGAGCGGGTCATCGCCGGGCAGCGGCTCACGCGCATAGACATCCAGGCCGGCGCCCGCGATCGTGCCCTCACGCAGCGCGGTCACGAGCGCCGCCTCGTCGACGATCGGTCCGCGCGAGGTGTTGATGAGCGTCGCCGTGGTCTTCATCGCCGCCAGCTCCCGGGCGCCGACGAGCCCCCGCGTGCGCGTCGACAGCACCAGATGCACCGAGAGCCAATCCGACTCGGCGAACAGCTGCTCCCGCGTCACCGCCCGCGCGCCCGCCTGCGCGGCCCGCTCGTCGGTGAGGTGCTCACTCCAGGCGATCACCTCCATGCCGAACGCGCGGGCCGGGGCCACCATCGCCGCCCCCAGGTTGCCGAGACCGAGCAGACCGAGCGTCGACCCCGACAGCAGGGTCGGCAGGCCGGTCTGCCAGCGGCCCTCGCGCAGCGCCGCGTCCTCCCTCGTCACCCGCTTGGCGGTCGCGAGGATGAGCGCCCAGGCCACCTCGGCGGTGCCGGGGACGCCCGGCCCGCCGGGGTCATACTCGGTGCCGCAGACGGTCACGCCCCGCGCTCGCAGGTGGGCGACGTCCAGCGACGCGTTGCCCATCCCGGTGGTGATGACCAGGCGCAGATCCGGCAGCTGCTCAAGCACCTCCCGGGGGAACTTCGTGCGCTCGCGCATGAGCACGAGGATCTCGAAGCCGGCGAGCGCGACCGGGAGC
>CAZZWJ010000146.1:0-7412 GCA_964657875.1 uncultured Solirubrobacteraceae bacterium | reverse complement strand
GGCGACCAACGGAACCCGCGCGAGCAACGCCTCGCGCGTCGCCTCGGAGATGCAGATGATCTCCGCCGCGCGGCGCACGGAGGGGCCGATCGTGAGGCGCTCGACGAACGCCGAACGACGGTTGGGCGATGTCGACGGGTCGAGCGCCGCGAGGTCGTACACCAGGAGCACGGATGGCACGGTGGTGAGCAGGGGGCTCAGATACGAGTTCGTCGCCAGGAACACATCGCAGTGACGGGCCGCGACCCGCCCCACCCGGGCGTGCCACACCGGGTCCGGAGCATCACACAGCGCCCATTTGAAACGCGCGTCGAGCGGCTGCTCCCAGCGCCGTCGGGCGTACAGGATGAAGCGGCAGTCATCAGCACGCGCGTCGAGCGCCCGCAGAAGCTCACGGACGACCCGGCCGCGGCCGGCCGGCACCTCGGCGGCGGCGCGGGCGTCGATCCCGATCGTGAGCGGCGCGGACATACGCCGAGCTTGCCACGAATCTGCCGACCGACGGACGCGGTCACTACCGTCGCCACGATGCACATCGGCCTCAACCTCGTCTTCCTCACCCCGGGTGAGCAGGGTGGGATGGAGACCTACGCGCGTGAGCTCATTCCCGAGCTGGTGGCGGCCGCCCCCGAACACCGCTTCACGTGCTTCATCAACCGGGATGCCGCGGTCGCCGACGGGCCGTGGCGCGGGATCACCGGGTCGGTCGTCGTGCCGGTGTCGGCCCGCAGCCGCGTGCAGTGGGTCCGCGGCGAGCAGCTGCTGCTCGCCCCGCTGGCGCAGCGGGCCGGCGTCGAGCTGCTGCACAGCTTCGCCTCCACGGCGCCGGCGTGGGGCGCGTTTCGCCGGGTGGTGACGATCCACGACCTCATCTACCGGACACTGCCCGAGGCCCATCCGGGCCTGCGGGCGCTCGGGATGCGCGTACTCGTGCCACTCGCGGCACATCGGTCTGAGCGGGTGATCGCGGACTCACAGGCGACCGCCGCCGACGTGCGCCGCTACCTGCACGTGGCGGCCGAGCGGGTCGACGTCGTCGCGCTGGGCATCGGGGCCGCTGCGCGAAGCACGGCGCTGCCGGAGGCCGAGGTGCGGGCGCTGCTCGATGCCGGCGACCGCGCGATCGTGATGAGCGTCTCGGCCAAGCTCGCGCACAAGAACCTGATCGCGCTGATCGGCGCGCTGGCGTCGATCCCGGCGGCCGAGCGGCCGCTGCTCGTGCTGCCCGGATACCCGACCCCACACGAGGCGCAGCTGCGCGAGCGGGCCGCAACGCTCGGGGTCTCAGACGACGTCCGCTTCCTCGGATGGGTGTCGGCGGCGGAGCTCGAGGGCCTGTATGCCGCGGCGCGCTGTGTGGTGCTGCCGACGCTCGCCGAGGGCTTCGGACTGCCGGTGCTCGAGGCGATGGCGCGGGGCATCCCGGTCGCCTGCTCAGACCTCCGCGTCCTGCGAGAGGTCGCCGGCGACGACGCCTTGTTCTTCGATCCCCGCAGCGAGTCCGCGATCGCCCAGGCGATCCAGCAGCTGGTCAACGACGGTGAGCTCGCCCAGCGCCTCCGCATCGCCGGGCCGGCCCACGCCGCTCAGTTCAGCTGGCGCGAAACGGCCGCGCAGACCCTTGCCGTCTACGAGCGCGCATTGGCGTAGACGCCGAGCGCGACGTCCAACGACCGGTCGAGTGACACCTCCGCCGCGTGAGCCTCAAACCACGCCCGGGTCCGGGCCCGCAGCGCCTCCCCCCCGTCGGCGACGGCCCGGATCGCGGCCGCGAGATCCTCTGGTGAGGCCGACGGGGCGATGAAGCCGTTGACCGCCGGCTCGATCAGCTCAACCGCGGCGTTGTCGGGGCCGGCGACGAGGATGCTCGGGGTGCCGTGGGCGGCCGCCTCGACGACGACGAGGCCGTAGCCCTCCCGGCGGGAGGGCAGCAAGAGGCACAGTGCCCGCCCGATCGTCTCATCGACCCGTTCGGTCGCGACGAAGCCCGCGACGTCGATGACGTCGGTGAGGCCCATCGACCGCACGAGCTCGATGACGGCGGCGCGGTCCGGGCCGTCGCCGAAGATCTCCGCGCGCAGATCCGGGATGTGGGCGCGGGCGACGACGATCGCCGGCGGAATCGCCGGTACCCCCTTCTCCGGGATGTGGCGCCCGGCGAAGACGACCAGCGGCTCGGGCGCGAGCGGTTGACGGGGCTCCAGAGATCCGTCGTAGGCACCGGCGAGCATCGTGATCTCACCCCGCAGACCCTCGGCCCGCAGCCGTTCGGCGTAGAGGCGGCTGAAGCAGAACGCGCGCTGGGGCACCCGGACGCAGAGTCGCTGGACGGCGGCGCCGATCGCCCCGCCACGCGGCCCGAGGTACTCGCGCCAATAGGCGCGGCTCCACACCTCAAACCAGTCGACGATCAACTCGTAGCGCCCGAGCGGTCGGGTCAGCGCGGCGGCGAGCAGTGAGAAGTAGGGAAACGCGCAGGTGTGGACGACGTCATAGCGCCGGCCATGACGGGCCAGATGTGAGAGCACCCCGGCTCCGAACACCAGAGGCGGCAGGATCCGGCGGTGTCCCGGGCCGTCATAGAGCGCCATCCGGGGTCCGACGACCACGACGCGCACCCCCGGCACGCCGGGGTCCTCGCCACGGTCCCATTGGCGCAGCGTCAGATAGGTCACGTCATGGCCGGCGGCGGCCAATCGCTCGGCCAGGCGCCGGTACCAGCGTTCGGCCCCGCCGACGGTATGGGGGAACAGGCAGTCGTAGACGATGCAGATGCGCATGCGTGCGCCGCAGCGTCCCATATTCTCGTGCGATGAACCGGCGGGTGGACCGCAACCTTTGCTCACTAGCCTGCGTTCTGTCTCTGAGTCGGGATATCGCATGAGCTCAGTCCAGGAGAAAGCGCCCACGTGGGGCACACCGGACGGATCGGCCGAGATGCTCGTCTCGGTCGTCATTCCCTGTCTCAACGAGGCGGAGTCGATCGAGCACTGCGTGCGCAGCGCGCTCTCGGTGCTGGAGGCCAACGACATCCTCGGTGAGGTGGTCGTCGCCGACAACGACTCCGACGACGGCAGTCCGCTGATCGCCGCCCGGGCCGGCGCGGTCGTCGTGCACCAGCCGATCCGGGGCTACGGAAGCGCCTACCTGGCGGGGTTCGCCGTCGCCCGCGGCCGCTACATCGTCATGGCCGACGCCGACCTCACCTACGACTTTGAGGAGATCCCCCGGTTCGTGGCCGAGCTTGACAAGGGCGCCGACATGGTGATCGGCGACCGGATGAAGAACATCCACCCCGGCGCGATGCCCTGGCATCACCAGTACATCGGCAACCCGCTGCTGTCCGGGTTCCTCAACCTGCTGTTCAAGACCGGGATCGACGACGCCCACTGTGGAATGCGCGCGGTGCGACGGGACCGGCTCGCCCAGCTGGACCTCCGCACGACGGGGATGGAGTTCGCCTCCGAGATGGTGATCCGCGCCGCCAAGGAGAAGCTCGTCCTCGCCCAGTTCCCGATCGAATACCACCCGCGGGGCGGGGAGTCCAAGCTCTCGAGCCTGCGTGACGGCTGGCGGCACCTGCGCTTCCTGCTCGTCCACTCCCCCAACCACCTGTTCATCTTTCCCGGTGCGGCGATGGCGGTGCTCGGGGCGCTGGTCGAACTGCTGTGCGTGACCCGTCTGGACCTGTTCGGCCGGGTCTGGGGGTTTCACGCGCTGATCGCCGGGTCACTGCTGGCGATCGTCGGCACTCAGGTGCTCGCCCTCGGCATGTGCGCCCACACGTACGCGACCTACTACATGAACGAGCGTGATCCCTGGTTTGACCGCATGCGAGCGCGGTATGGACTCGAGCACGGCCTCGCGGTCGGGGGCCTCTTCGTCCTCGTCGGGCTGATCGGCGGCGTGATCATCCTCATCGACTGGATCCAGCACGGCTTCGGGGCGCTCGCCTACGAGTACCTGGCGGTGCTCGCCGCGACGCTCGTGATCGTCGGAATCCAGGCGTTCTTCACCAGCTTCCTCATCTCGATCCTCGGGCTGCGACGTGAGGATCACGCCGCTCCCCGAATCGACTGAGCGGCGAAACCGGTGCGAGTCCTCATCACCGGCGGCGCCGGATTCATCGGCGCGAGCGTCTGCCTCGGTCTCGCCGATGCGCATCCCGATTGGGAGCTCACGGCGCTGGACAATCTCAAGCGCCGCGGTTCGGAGCTGAACCTCCCGAGGTTGCGCGCCGCCGGGGTCGCGTTCAGCCACGGCGACGTGCGCCAGCTCCCAGACCTGCTGGCGGTCGGTGAGATCGACGCGCTCGTGGAGTGCTCCGCGGAGCCGTCGGTGATGGCGGGTGTCGACGGCAGCCCCGACTACCTCGTCGGCTCCAACCTGATCGGCGCCTATCACTGTCTGGAGCTCGCCCGGCAGCGGGGCGCCCAGGTCGTCTTCCTCTCGACCAGCCGCGTCTATCCGGTGGCACCGCTGGCGGCGCTGGCGCTCCAGGAGACCGAGACCCGGTTCGAGCTGGCGAGCGAGCAGCCGGTACCCGGCGCCTCACCGGCCGGGATCGCCGAGAGCTTCCCGCTCACGGGCGCGCGCACGCTGTATGGGACGACGAAGCTCGCGGCCGAGATGCTGATCGAGGAGTACCGCGCCGGCTACGGCCTGCGTGCCGTCGTCAACCGCTGCGGAGTCGTCGCCGGCCCGTGGCAGATGGGCAAGGTCGACCAGGGTGTCTTCACGTTCTGGATGCTCGCCCATCGCCTCGGCCGCCCGCTGAAGTACATCGGCTTCGGCGGCGACGGCAAGCAGGTCCGCGATCTGCTGCACGTCGCCGACCTGGTGGAGCTGATCGACGAGCAGATCGGCGCCCCGGAGCGCTGGGACGGCATGACGTTCAACGTCGGCGGCGGGCGCGACGTCTCTCTGTCGCTGGCCGAGACGACCGCGCTGTGCGCCGAGATCACCGGCAACGTCGTGGAGGTCGAACACTCCAGCGACACCCGCCCGGGCGATCTGCCCCTCTACGTGTCGGACTGTTCGGCCTTGTTTGCGCACACGAACTGGCGACCCCGCCGCGGGGCGAGGGAGATCCTCGCCGATATCAACGTGTGGATCGCCGACAACGAAGCCGCGGTCCGCGGCGCGCTGAGCTGAGAAGACCCCGGGTGCGGTCCGCCGCACCCCCACCGCGACCTGGCGTCTCTCCGGGTCGCCTGATTGACTGAGAGCCATGTCCAAGATAATCGTCACCGGTTCGGGGGGCCTGATCGGTTCAGAGTCCGTCGCGCATTTCATCAGCGCCGGCTACGAGGTGATCGGGCTGGAGAACGACATGCGCGCGCGTTTCTTCGGCGAGTCGGCGTCAACCGCTCACACCACTGAGCGTCTCATCCGCCAGTACGAGGGATCATTTCGCTCGATCGAGGTCGATATCCGCGACCGCGATGCGGTCGAACAGATCTTCGCCGAGCACGCCTCGGATATCGAGCTGATCATCCACACCGCCGCGCAGCCCTCGCACGACTGGGCGGCGCGCGACCCCCACACCGACTTCAGCGTCAACGCGACCGGCACGCTCAACCTGCTGCAGGCCAGCCGCGTCCACACGCCATCGGCGACGTTCATCTTCTGCTCGACGAACAAGGTCTACGGCGACCGCCCGAACTTCATGCCGCTGGAGGAGCACGAGCTCCGCCTCGAGCTGCCGAAGGACCACGAGTACTACAAGGGGATCGACACGACGATGTCGATCGATCAGACGACCCACTCGCTGTTCGGCGTCTCCAAGGTCGCCGCCGATCAGCTCGTGCAGGAGTACGGCCGCTACTTCGAGATGCCGACGGTGTGCTTCCGCGGCGGCTGTCTCACCGGGCCCAATCACGCCGGCACCCAGCTGCACGGGTTCCTCTCCTACCTCATGCGCTGCGCGATGACCGGCGACCACTACACGGTCTTCGGGTACGGCGGCAAGCAGGTGCGGGACAACATTCACGCCGCCGATCTCGTCGCCGCCTTCGACGCCTTTCATCAGGCGCCGAAAGCCGCGGCCGTCTACAACATCGGCGGCGGACGGGAGAGCAACTGCTCGATGCTCGAAGCGATCGCTGTCTGTGAGCGGATCACCGGCCGCCAGATGGATTGGGATCTCGGCGAGGACAACCGCATCGGCGATCACCGGTGGTGGATCTCCGACCTCGAGCCGTTCAAGGCCGACTATCCGAACTGGTCGATCCGTCACGACGTGCCGGCGATCCTCCAGCAGATCCACGACCAGAACGTCGAGGCCTGGGTCGGCGTGTCGTGAAGCTGTCGGTCGTCATCCCGGCTCACAACGAGGTGGAGTCGATCGGGGAGACCGTCGAACGGACCGCGAGCGAACTCGAGCGTCACGACATCGACTACGAGATCCTCGTCATCGACGACGCGAGTGGAGACGGCACCGCGGCGGTCGTTGAAGCGCTCTCTGAGCGATGGCCGAGGGTGGTCGTGCGCCGATCTCACCTGCCACCGGGCTTCGGGCACGCCGTACGAGCGGGTCTTGAGACGTACAGCGGTGACGCGGTGGCGATCATGATGGCCGACATGTCGGACTCGCCGCAGGATCTCGTCCTTTATTACCGGGTCCTAGAGCAGGGCTACGACTGCGCATTCGGGACACGCTTCGGCAGCGGCGGGCGCACATACGACTATCCGAAAGTCAAGCTGATGCTCAATCGGATGGTGAACGCCGGGATCCGGGTCTTGTTCCAGCACGGGTACAACGACACGACCAACGCCTTCAAGGCGTACCGTCGCGAGGTCATCGAGCAGATCCAACCGCTGCTCTCTCACCACTTCAACCTCACCGTCGAGATCCCACTCAAAGCTGTCGTTCGCGGCTACAACTTCGCCGTGGTCCCGGTCACCTGGACCAACCGCACCCACGGCGAGTCCAAGCTCAAGCTCAACGAGATGGGCAGCCGCTACGCGTTCATCATTCTCTACGTCTGGCTCGAGCATCATCTGAGTCGCGGGGACTACAAGCGCAAGGATCTTCCGGCACGGACGGCGACACACGAGACCGCTGGCCGCAGCTAGCTGCGGGCGCGATGTCGAGCACCACTGTCCATCCGGCCGGGGAGGTGACGGGCTCATCCCGCCGCCTGGCGCCCTCC
Organism: uncultured Solirubrobacteraceae bacterium; assembly: GCA_964657875.1. Lineage (GTDB taxonomy): Bacteria > Actinomycetota > Thermoleophilia > Solirubrobacterales > Solirubrobacteraceae > Palsa-465. The sequence goes on along the minus strand of CAZZWJ010000146.1, from coordinate 258 downwards.
GCGGACTGGGCGTTCGCCGGCGTGCTGCTCCTCGGAGCGATCATCGTCTTCGGCGAGACGAGCGGGCTCAGCTTCTTTGGCGACGACTGGGATTTCGTCGTCGTTCGCAGGGGCCTCGGTCTTCACACACTGCTCGATCCCCACGGGCCTCACCTCTCGCTGTTCCCGATCCTCGCCTACAAGGTTCTGCTGAAGGTCTTCGGAGGAGGCTCCTACCTGCCCTTCAGGTTGCTGTCGATGTTCGACCTAGTGCTGCTC
>CAZZWJ010000145.1:0-7425 GCA_964657875.1 uncultured Solirubrobacteraceae bacterium | reverse complement strand
CCGCTACGATCCCCCCACCCTCCGGATGCTCGCTGGGACCATCGACGACACAGGAGACAGGATGAGCGACACCAACACCGAGTCGGCATCGCCGTCGACACTGCCGAGTGGACACTGGCAGATCGATCCCGCCGGGAGCCAGATCGGCTTCACCGCTCGGGGGATGTGGGGCCTGGCGGCGGCCAAGGGCGCGTTTCATGACTTCACGGGGACCCTGCAGGTCGACGATGACGGGGCCGCTCACGGCACCCTGAAGATCGCCGCCACATCCCTGGACACCGGCAACGCCAAACGCGACGAGCATCTGCGCTCCGCGGACTTCTTCGACGTCGAGAACCACCCGACGGTGACCTTCGCCGTCAACGCCGTCTCGGGTGGACAGCTGCACGGCGTGATGTCGATCAAGGGCACCGAGCTGGCGCTCGACACCCCGCTCACCGTCGAGGCCGTCACTCCCGACGCGGTGACGCTGAGCACCGCGACCGAGGTCGATCGTGACGCCGCCGGCGTCGGGTGGAGCAAGTTCGGGATGATCCGCGGCAAGGCCAAGCTCAACGCGAAGGTCAAGCTCGTGCCGGCGCCGACCGGGCTCTAGCCTCCGGCGACGTCAGCCCGGGGTGGGTTGTCGAAAGGCCCAACCCCGGGCCGCGGCGCCGGCCCGTCCAGACCGGGACGGAACCTATTCTGAGGCGGACCATGGTGTCTTCGCAGCTCGAGCCCCTACCCGAACGGGTCAGCGTCCGTGAGGTCGGCCCGCGCGACGGCTTTCAGAACGAGCCCGAGGCGATCCCGACCGCGGACAAGGTCCGCCTGATCGACGCGCTCGCGCGCACCGGCCTGCGCCGGGTCGAGGTGGCGAGCTTCGTCCGGCCCGACGTCCTCCCTCAGCTCGCGGATGCCGCGGACGTGCTGAGCGCGATCTCGATCCCCGAGGGGGTCACCACCGCCGTCCTCGTGCCCAACCAGCGCGGCCTTGACACCGCGCTCGGTCTCGCCGAGCACTTCGACGAGGTGATCGTGTTCCTCAGTGCCTCCGACACCCACAACCGGCACAACATCAACCGCCCGGTTGCGGACTCGCTGGCCACCGTCTGCGCGATGTTGCCCCAGATCGCCGACGCCGGCCTCCGGCCCCTCGCCTCGATTGCGACCTCGTTCGGCTGCCCCTACGAGGGCCACGTCTCCGCCGAGCGCGTCTATGAGCTGGCGGCGGCGATGGCGCAGGCGGGCGCGCAGGAGATCTCCTTCGGCGACACCACCGGCATGGCCAATCCACGCCAGGTCCGTCAGTTCTATGCGGAGGCGCGGCAGCGGCTGCCCGGCGTCGAGCTCACCGCCCACTTCCACAACACGCGCGGCCAGGGTCTCGCCAACGCGCTGGCGGCACTGGAAACCGGGATCACGAGCTTTGAGTCGAGCTTCGGCGAGCTCGGCGGCTGCCCGGTCCCGCCCGGGTCGACGGGCAACATCGCCACCGAGGATCTCGTTTCGATGCTCCACGAGATGGGGGTGAGCACCGGAATCGATCTCGACGCGCTGCTCGCCGTCAGCCGTGACGTCCAGGGCGTGCTCGGCCGGTCGCTGGGCAGCCATCTGCTCACCGCCGGCCCGGTGATCTGGAATGGCTGAGGCGCCGGCGCGCCGCCGTTGATGCGCGCGGCGGTGGTCGAGGCGCTCACCGGACCTGACGCGATCCGGGTGCGTGACTTTCCCGAGCCCGAGGGCGCTCATCCGATGGCCGCCGGGCAGCGACTGCTCGTCGAGGTCCATGCCGCCAGCGTCTCGTTCCCGGATCTGCTGCAGAGCCGCGGCGGTTATCAGATCGCGACGGACCCGCCGTTCGTGTCGGGCGGAGAGTTCGCGGGTGTGGTCGCCGAGGCCGACCCCGAGACCGGCTTCGTCGTCGGCGACCGGGTCGCGGGGATGTCGATCTGGGGTGCGATGGCCGATTACGCCCTGGCGCTGCCCAGGTTCACGGTCAAGCTCCCCGACGCCGTCGACTTCGCCACCGGCTCGGCGCTGGTGCTGAACGCCGGCACGGCGGTGTTCGCCGTGGCGCGGGCACATGTCCAGCCGGGTGAGACGGTACTCGTCCAGGGCGCCGCCGGCGGTGTGGGGACGGCGGCGCTGGAGGTGCTCAGGGATCTCGGGGCGCGGTCGATCGCGGTCGTCTCCACCGACGAGAAGGAGCGTGTGGCGCGTGAGGTCGGCGCCGACGAGGTGGTCCGCTCCAGCGGCCCGTGGCTGGAGCAGGTGCGGGAGCTCACCGGCGGGCATGGGGTGCAGGTCGTGCTGGATCCCGTCGGTGGTGATCGCTTCACCGACTCCCTGCGCGCCCTGGACATCGCCGGCCGGCTGATCGTGATCGGCTTCGCGGGCGGCGAGATCCCGACCGTCAAGGTCAATCGCCTGCTGCTGCGCAACCTCACCGTCACCGGCATCGGCATGGATCCGATGGAGCGTCGCTTCCCGGGCACGGTCAAGCGGGTCAACGACGAGGTCGTCGCGCTCGCCGCCCGCGGGGCGCTGCGACCCCGGATCGGGGTGCGCCTCGCGCTCGAGGACGGGGCGGAGGCGCTGCGCATCCTCGACCGCCGAGAAGCGGTGGGCAACATCGTCGTCGACGTCCGGTCCGAGGCCTGATGCGCGCGGTCGTCGTCCGCGAGCTCCTCGGGCCCGACGGCGCCGTCTACGGCGACGCCCCGGAGCCCGAGGGCAGCCATCCGCTGAGTCCCGGCGAGCGGATGCTGGTGCAGGTGCACGCGGCGGCGATCTGCTTCCCCGATCTGCTGCAGACCCGGGGTCTCTATCAGCATCTCGCGGACGTCCCGTACGTGTGTGGCAGCGAGGTCGCCGGCACCGTCCTGGAGGCCCCGGCGGACTCGGGGTTCGCGCCGGGGGACCGCGTGCTCGGGCTCGCCCGCCCGGGTGCGATGGCCGAGCGAGCGCTCGTTCCCCCCGGGTACGTGCTGCGCCTGCCCGACACCCTCTCCTACGCAGCGGGCTCCGCCGTCTACATCAACTACTGCACCGCCTGGTATGCCCTGCACCGGGCGGGCGCCCAGCCGGGCGAGACGGTTCTCGTGCAGGGTGCCGCCGGTGGCGTCGGCACGGCCGTCCTGCAGCTCGCGTCGACGTTCGGGGTGCGGTCGCTCGCGGTCGTCTCCTCGGATGCGAAGGAGAGCCTGGCAAGGGAGCTGGGCGCCGACGAGGTGGTCCGCTCCACCGGTCCGTGGCTGGAGGAGGTGCGCGAGCTCACCGACGGTGGCGGCGTGCAGGTGGTGATCGACACGGTCGGCGGCGACCGGTTCCTGGACTCGGTGCGAGCGCTGCGGATCGGCGGTCGGCTGGTGGTCGTCGGCTTCGCCGGCGGCGAGATCCCCACGCTCAGGATCAACCGCCTGCTGCTGCGCAACCTCACGCTCCTGGGCATCTCGATGGACATCATGGAGCAGGAATTTCCCGGGACCGTCGCCATGATCAACTCCGCGGTCCAGAGCCTGCTCGACGATGGCACGATCGCTCCGGTGATCGGGGCCCGGGTCCCGCTTGCCGACGGCGCCGAGGCGCTGCGGATCATGGATCGGCGCGAGGCGCTGGGCAAGATCGTCGTCGACGTCTGCTGACGGCGCGCGACGCCGGAGCGCGACGTCAGCGCAACGTCGGCCGATAGGTGTAACGGCTGCTGCGCGTGAGCGCGAACTCGAAGATGCCGGTGCCGGGGTGCCCCTGCCAGTCGAAGGACGCGAGTCGGTCGGTCAGCGACGTGTCAAGGGTGCGCGGCGACACCGTGCCGTCGAGCGGGTAGACGTCGTGCTCGAGGTGGTCGCGGCCGGCGGGCGTACCGTGATGGCCGCCGTAGCCCGCACCGGCCATGAACCCGCCACCCGCGCGGGCGTCGGCGTCGATCAGATACGTCGCGCCGCTCTCGGTGCGCACCTCGACGCGGCCGCCGATCAGGTCCAGTCCCGCATCGAAGACGAGATCGTGGTGGACGTCGATGATCGCGTCGAGGGTGCCCTCGACGTGCATCACGGCGCCCTCGAGCAGGAGCCGGTTCTGGGCGCGGTCCTCCACCAGCAGGAACCCGACCGAACGGTCGGAGAACTGGGCCTGATACCACACGTGAAGGCCCTGCCCACCGGACATCGTGCGCACTCCCCGAGAGCGGTCGCGCTGCCCGTACCAGCCCTCGATCGACCGGGCGTCGCCATCGATCGACAGCGTCCCGTCATAGAAGCCCGACTGGAAGAGGTGCGTGAAGGCCGCCGTCGATGTCGCGCCGTCGCCGACGCTGACTTCGCCGACCCATGCCGGCGCCCGCGCCCGCCAATGCAGGTCGAACTCCACGCCGGTGGGATTCGGAGCCAGCGTGACCTGCCAGGTCCGCATCGCCTCGACGACCCGCCACGCGAACGGACCGGCGGATGCGCCGTCGGTCGCACTCAGCTCGGTCGAGAACCGGAGGTTGCGCTGCTCGGAGTCGACGACGACCACGACGAACCCGTCGACCGTGTTCCTGGGCGGGTACACGCCGAGACCGAAGAGGATCGACGGAGATGTGGAAGCGACCTCGTGCAGGTTGAAGACGAAGCGGTCAAAGAATCGCTCCGGAAGCTCCGGAGCGTTGAGGACCACCAGTTCGTCGACGAATCCGGTCATCACGTCTCAGCGGCCGGTCCAGACCGGGGCGCGCTTCTCGATGAAGGCGCGCGGTCCCTCCTCGAAGTCCTCGCCCTGCATCACCTCGCCCAACGCCACGTCGGTCATCGCCCAGGCCTCGACGTCCTCGGCGAGCATTCCGCGCAGCACCAGCTCGCGGCTGGCCTGGACCGCCCGCGGTGCGTTGGCGCAGATCCGCCGAGCGAGTTCGAGCGCCTGATCCAGCGCCGCGCCGGGGTCACACAGCTCGTTGACCATGCCCAGCGCGTGGGCGCGCTCGGCGTCGATCGGATCGCCGGTGAGCGCCATCGCCATCGCCACCGCGGGCGGCAACGCGCGGGGCAGACGAAACAGCCCGCCGGCGCCGGCGACGAGCGCGCGCTTCACTTCGGGGATTCCGAACGAGGCAGCGCGGGAGGCGACGATCAGGTCGCAGGCGAGCACGATCTCGCAGCCGCCGGCGAGCGCCGGGGCGTCAACCGCGGCGATCAGCGGCTTGCGGCGGGTCAGCCGCGTGATCCCGGCGAACCCACCGGGGTCGGTGGCCAGCGTCTCGGCGCGTCCTGCCGCGATCTCCTTGAGGTCGGCGCCGGCGCTGAACACCGGTCCGCGCGCGGCGATCACGCCCACCCACAGATCGGGATCGGCCTCCAGACGCTGGACGGATTCCTGAAGGCCGGTGGCCACGGTGCCGTTGACCGCGTTGCGCGCCTCGGGACGATCGATCGTGATCAGCGCGACGCGGTCACGGGTCTCGAAGTGGATCATGCCGCGACTGTACGCGGGCGAACCGCGCAACCCGGCGTGACGCCGGTGGCGCGCTGGGCCCCGCCACAACTCAGTTGATGAGCACCCCGCCGTCGACGGGCAGCGTGACCCCGGTGATGTAGGCGGCGGCGTCGCTGGCCAGGAACACGCACGTCGCCGCCATGTCCTCGGGATCGCCGAAGCGGCCGATCGGGATCTTGGCCTTGATCACCATCTGCTTGTAGCGCTCGGAGTAGTGCTCGGTCTGCTCGGAGGGGAACACGCCGAGCACGAGCGCGTTGACCCGAATGCCGCGGTCGACGCCGAGCTGGGCGGCCAGGTCGCGGGTGAGGCCGAGCAGCCCCGCCTTGCCCGCGGAGTAGCCGGCCGCCGGCATCTTGGCGGTCGTCAGGGCCATCACGCTCGAGATGTTGATGATCGAGCTGCCGGGCTCCATGACCCGCGCGGCCGCCTGCGCCATCCAGTAGTTGCCGTTGATGTGCAGGTCGATCATCGAGCGGAAGTGCTCCGGCGGATCCTCGGTCGCCTTGTGGTACTCGCCTCCGACGCCGGCGTTGTTGACGAGGATGTCGACGCGACCGAACGTCGCCATCGTCGCGTCGATGAACGCCTGACACTGTTGCACCGACGTGATGTCGGTCTGGACGGCGAGCCCCCGTCGACCGGCTGCCTCCACCAGCGTCCGCGTCGCCTCCAGCTTGTCCAGACGGCGGGCACCGAGCGCGACGTCGGCTCCGGCCTGCGCCATCGCCTGCGCCACCGACACCCCGAGCCCCGAGGAGGCGCCGGTGACCACCGCCACCTTGCCGTTGAGATCGAACCTGTCCAGGACACCCATCGATTCACCTCTTCCGATCGCCTGTCGGCTCGCTTCTACCAATCCGTCCGCGCCGGGCGGTGCACGCGCGGCGGCGATGCTGTGGAGTTCTCCACCTTGGAGAACCGCACAGGGTGGCCCGCAAACCGCCGCGTCGCCGAGCGGTGGGTTGATCATGCTGAGCCGATGAACCGTTCATTGGAGGGCAAGGTCGCAATCGTGACGGGCGCCGGGCGCGGGATCGGCCGCGCCTGTGCGGTCCGCCTCGCCCGCGCGGGTGCCGACATCGGGGTGCTGGACATCGACCTGCACTCCGGCGCTCGCTACGCCGGGGAACCCGACGACTCGACCGACGCGGAGATCGAGGCACTCGGCCGACGGGTTCACAGTGTCCAGTGCGACCTCACCGATGAGGCCGCGGCCCACGTGGCGATCGGATCGGTGGCCGCCACGCTCGGCGGGCTCGACATCCTCGTCAACGTCGCCGGCGGGGCGATCACGCCGTTCGCCCGATCCAAGCCGAGTCTCACCCCCGCCGAGGACTTTCGCACGCTCATCGACGTCAACCTGATGTCGACGATCTGGTGCTGTCAGGCGGCGTTGCCGCGGCTGCGCGAACGCGGCGGGGGAGCGATCGTCAACACCTCGTCGACCGCGGCGTTCACCGTGTTTCCCGATGGCTCGAACTCCGCCTACGCGATGACCAAGGCCGCCGTGGCCCATTGGACGCGCCACCTCGCCGCCGAGGTCGGCCCCGACGGTATCCGCGTGAACATGATCGCGCCTGGGATCACCCTCACCGGACGCGTCGTCGAGGAGTCAGCCCAGACGGGCTATGCCGACCGGGCGGTCGCCGAAGTGCCGCTGCGCCGTCTCGGCCAGCCCGACGACGTCGCCAGGGTCGTCGAGTTCCTGGCGTCTGAGGACTCGGGGTTCGTCACCGGTCGCTGCCTGCCGGTCGACGGCGGCTGGGTCCTCAACGCCTGTTGAGGACCCCGGGCCGTCAGGCCACCGCGACGGGCGCGACGAGTTCCCGGGCCGCGGCCTCGGCTCGGGCGCGGGAGCCGCGCACGTCGAACACCTTGGACGCGATCCGCCGCAGCTGAAGCTCGTCGGACCCCTCGGTGATGCGGTAGCGACGGTGATGGCGGTAGATGTGCTCGAAGGGCACGTGGCGG
>CAZZWJ010000144.1:0-7437 GCA_964657875.1 uncultured Solirubrobacteraceae bacterium | reverse complement strand
CTGGGCCCCCCGGAGAGCCAGGGAAGTGGGGGCGCAGTTCCCTGACCGATCGAGACGGGAAACCCCCGTCTCAAGGTCGTCGCAACTCATGTCTCACCCCACACGAGCGCCGCGCTCGAAACCACCGGAAACGAGCCGTCGCCTTCACGGACCGTAGCACCTTAACCCCCGGACGCGGCGGCTTTCCGGCCGCCGTGGGATCAGGTCGTACGGGTGGCGGGGCCGCTGAAGAACTGGTCGCCGGGTCGCAGCGAACCCGCCGATTCGGCCTCGTGGCGAAGCGTCTGATCCGCCTCGCCACTCCACGCGCCGACGGCGAGGCGCTCCCGGTCGGCGTCCATCGGCGAACCGCCGAGGTCGGCGTTGACGACCCGGGCGCACTTGCGGCCCTCGGCGATCGCGCTCACCACGAGGGACTGACCGATGCGGGCATCGCCACACGCGTAGACGCGGCCCACCGACGTGCGATAGGTCTGACGGGTGGCGAGGTTGCCGCGCGAGTCGGTCTCGATGGCGAGCTGGGCGACGATCCCGTCGTGCTCGGGGTGACGGAAGCCGATCGCCACGAGCACGAGATCGGCCTCGAGCACGAATTCGCTGCCGGGTACCGGGGTCAGGTCGCGCGAGGACTTGCCGGTCACCTGCCGCGCGTAGACGTGGCTGACGTGGCCGTCGATGCCGCCGAAGCCCGTCACCTCGGTGCCCCAGCGCCGGCGCCCCCCCTCATCCAGCGCGTAGGTGCTCGCGGTCCGCTTGGGGGGCAGCGGCCACGGGGTGCGGGGATCGTCGCCCTCGGGCAGCTGGGCGTACACGTCGAGCATGATCACGCTCGCCGCGCCCTCGCGATGGGAGTTGGATATGCAGTCCATGCCGGTGTCCCCGCCGCCGATGACGATCACCTTCTTGCCGGCGGCGGTGATCTCGCCGACGCCGGCCTGGGCGGGCGTGCGGGACGGACGGTTCTGCTCGGCGGCGACCCAGCGGTTGCGCTGGTAGAGGTAGTCCATCGCGGGATGGATTCCGTGCAGGTGGTTGTTGACGACGTCGAGGCTGCGGGAGACGCGCGAGCCGACCGACAGCACGATCGCGTCGTGGCGCTCCTGCAGCTGCTCGGCGGTGACATCGGTGCCGACCTCGCAGTCGTAGACGAACTCGATCCCCTCCTCGACGAGCAGCGCGACCCGGCGGTCGATGATCGACTTCTCGAGCTTCGCGTCGGGCACCCCGAAGCGCAGCAGGCCGCCCGGGCCCTCGTCACGCTCATAGACGGTGACCAGGTGGCCGCTCTTGTTCAGCTCGGCGGCGACCGCCAGCCCCGCCGGGCCCGATCCGACGACCGCGACGGTGCGCCCCGAGCGACGGTCGGGCGGGTCGGCGACGACCCACCCCTCGTCGAAGGCGCGGGAGATGATCGACAGCTCGATCTGCTCGATCGCCACCGCGTCGTCGTTGATCTTCAGCACGCACGCCGACTCACACGGCGCGGGACAGATCAGGCCGGTGAACTCCGGGAAGTTGTTGGTCGCGTGCAGCTGCTCGATCGCCTCCCGCCACTTGTCGCGGTAGACGAGGTCGTTCCAGTCGGGGATGAGGTTGCCCAGCGGACAGCCCTCGTGGCAGAACGGCACGCCGCAGTCCATGCAGCGCGCACCCTGGCGACGGAGCTCGGCCTCCGGCTGCAGGTTGAAGTACTGCGAGTAGTCGCCGACCCGGCTGCGCGGGTCGCGCTTGTCGAAGCCGACCCGGTGGATCTTGAGAAATGCGCCGAGCTCACCCATGCGACGTGGGATTATGACGGTCATGAGCGTGAGGGAGCGAATCGTCCCCCGGGGGCCGTTCTCGCTGCGCGCGGCGGCCGGTTTCGGCTTCGGGCCCAACGAGGGTCGTCCACCCCCGTTCGACGGGGCGATGCGGCTCGCCTTCCCGCTGGATCCGGGGACCGGCCACGCGGGCGCGGTCCTGCGCCAGCCCGAGACCGACGGGCCCATCGACGTCGAGCTCGAGCTGCGCGGCGGGGCGAGCGTCGACGCGGCGCTCACCCAGATCGCCCGCACGCTGTCGCTCGATCACGACGGCGAGGCGTTCACCCGGGTCGGCGACGGCGATCCGGTGCTCGCAGCCCTCCAGCACGCCCATCCGGGGCAGCGGCCGGTCCTCTTCCCCTCCCCCTACGAGGCCGCCGCCTGGGCGGTGATCTCGGCCCGCCGACCCGCCGCGCAGGGCGCGAAGGTCCGCGCCGCGCTCGGGGGCGAGCTCGGCGAGACCTTCGAGCTCGCCGGCGTGACGCTCGCCGCCTTCCCGCGGCCCGAACGGCTGGCCGAGGTCCGCAACGGGGTCCCGGGCCTGGACGAGACGAAGCTCACGCGGCTGCGGGGCGTCGCCGCCGCCGCGCTCATCGGCGACCTCGACACCGCGCGGATCCACGCGCTCGGGGCCTCCGCGGCCTTCCAGGACGTGCAGCGGATCGCCGGGATCGGGCCGTTCTACGCCGGCCTGATCGTCCTGCGCGCCGCCGGCTTCGCCGACGCCTGGGTGCCGATGCCCACCCATCGGGGCGTCGATCACGCCGCCCGCTACTACGGCGAGACGTCGCTGACCGCCGAGCGGCTCACCGAGCTCGCGGAGCGCTGGCGTCCGTTTCGGACCTGGGCCCTCGTGCTCGTCCGCCTCGCGGGTGAGCGCGGAACCCGGATCTGACCCGGCGAGGAACGCGGTCAGTCGGCGACGGCTTGGACGGAGTTCGCGCGCTCGGCGAGCACCCGGCGGTAGTCACGCGGCATCACCCGCACGAAGCGCCGGCGGCGCTGCTCCCAGGAGGCGAGGATGTTGCGCGCCGGGAGCGATCCGGTGCGCTGGGCGTGCTCGGCGATGAGCGCCTTGACCTCGTCGTCGTCGGACTCGTCGAGCTCCTCGAGGTCGACGAGCTCGGGGTTGCAGCGCGAGCGAAACCGCCGATCGGAGTCATAGACGTAGGCGATCCCGCCGCTCATGCCGGCGGCGAAGTTGCGTCCGGTGGAGCCGAGCACGATCACCCGGCCACCGGTCATGTACTCACACCCGTGGTCCCCGACGCCCTCCACGACCGCCAGCGCGCCTGAATTGCGCACCGCGAAGCGCTCACCGGCCAGGCCCCGGAAGAACGCCCGGCCCGAGGTCGCGCCGTAGAGCACGGTGTTGCCGACGAGCATGTTCTCCTCCGGCCGGAAGCGGCCGGTCTCCGGCGGGCGAACCGACAGGATGCCGCCCGACAGCCCCTTGCCGGTGTAGTCGTTGGTCTCACCGCGCAGCGAGAACGTCACCCCGGGGGCGAGCCAGGCGCCGAAGCTCTGACCGGCCGAGCCGGAGAAGGCGACCTCGATCGTGTTCTCGGGCAGCCCCTCGGCGCCGCAGCGCCGGGCGATCTCACCCGACAGGATGCCGCCGACGGTGCGGTTGACGTTGCGCACCGGGATCGGTCCCGACCCGCCGAGGACGACGCGCTGACCGTCGCTGAGCGCCGGCTCGCACTCGGCCACGAGCTCCCAGTCCAGCGCGTCCTCGAGCACCGGCAGCTGGGAGCGCGTGTGGTGGCGCGGCACGTCGGCCGGCAGGTCGATCGACCCGAGCACCATCGACAGGTCGACCCCCCGGGACTTCCAGTGCTCGACGGCCTCGTCGGTCTCCAGCAGGTCGGTGCGGCCGATCAGATCCTCAAAGCGCCGGATCCCCAGCTGGGCCATCAGCCCGCGGACCTCCTCGGCGATGAACAGGAGATAGGCGGTGACGTGCTCGGGGATGCCCCGGAAGCGGCGGCGCAGCTCCGGGTTCTGGGTCGCGATCCCCACCGGGCAGGTGTTGAGGTGACAGACGCGCATCATGATGCAGCCCAGCGCGATCAGCGGTGCCGTGGAGAAGCCGAACTCGTCGGCGCCGAGCAGCGCACCGATGACGACGTCGCGACCGGTCTTCAGCTGGCCGTCGACCTCGACGCGCACGCGCGAGCGCAGGTTGTTGAGCAGCAGCGTCTGCTGGGTCTCGGCGAGGCCGATCTCCCAGGGCACGCCCGCTCCCTGCACCGAGGACTGCGGCGAGGCGCCGGTCCCGCCGTCATGGCCGGAGATCGTGACGTGGTCGGCGTTGGCCTTGGCCACCCCGGAGGCGACCGTCCCGACCCCGACCTCGGAGACGAGCTTCACCGACACCGACGCCGACGGGTTGGCACAGCGCAGGTCGTAGATGAGCTGCTTCAGATCCTCGATCGAGTAGATGTCGTGGTGGGGCGGCGGCGAGATGAGGCCGACCCCGGGCATCGAGTACCGGATCTTGGCGATGTAGTCGTCGACCTTGTGGCCGGGCAGCTGGCCGCCCTCGCCGGGCTTGGCGCCCTGGGCCATCTTGATCTGCAGCTGATCGGCGTTGACCAGGTAGTCGATCGTCACCCCGAAGCGACCGGAGGCGACCTGCTTGATCGACGATCGGCGGCTGTCGCCGTTGGCGTCACGGACGTAGCGGTCGGGGTCCTCCCCGCCCTCCCCGGTGTTCGACTTGCCGCCGAGGCGGTTCATCGCGACCGCGAGCGTCTCGTGGGACTCGCGCGACAGCGAGCCGAGCGACATCGCGCCCGTCGAGAAGCGCCGGACGATGTCGAGCGCCGGCTCGACCTCCTCCAGGGGGATCGGCTCGTCGGCCACCCGCAGGGTCATGAGGCCGCGCAGCGCCGCCTTGCGCGTCGCCTCGTCGTTGGCCTGACGGGCGAAGTCGTCGTAGAGCTCCTGGGGCTCCCGGCCCGGCTCGCCGCCATCGTCGCCGGCCACCATCGCCCGGCCCCCGTCGGCGGCGACGTCGGCGCCGTCACCGGCGGCGACTTGCACCGCGGCCTGAGCGCGGACCGCATGCTGCAGGGACGCGATCGTGTCCGGGTTCCAGATGTGACGCTCCCCGTCACGACGCCACTGCAGCACGCCGCCGACCGGCAACACGTCCCGGTCGGTGCGCGGGTAGGCGCGGAAATGGCGCGCGAGCGCCTCGGCGGCGAGGATCTCGGCCGAGACGCCGCCGATCCGCGAGGCCGTCCCGGTGAAATGGCGCTCGATCAGCTCCCGCTCCAGGCCGACCGCCTCGAAGATCTGCGCGCCGCAGTAGGACTGGATCGTCGAGATCCCCATCTTGGCGATCGTCTTCAAGAGGCCCTTGCCGATCGCCTTGACGATCCGCTGCTCGGCCTCCGCGATCTCCAGGTCCTGCGGCAGCAGCGACCGCTCGGCGAGCTCGTCGAGGGACTCGAACATCAGGTACGGGTTGATCGCCGACGCGCCGTAGCCGATGAGCGTCGCCATGTGATGGATGTCGCGCGGCTCGCCGGATTCGACGACGAGCCCGGTGCGCAGGCGCGTCCCGGCGCGCACGAGGTGGTGGTGGACGGCGGCCACGGCGAGCAGCGACGGGATCGCGACCCGCTCGGCGCCGACGTTGCGATCCGACAGGATCAGGATGCTCGCGCCGTGCTGGACCTGGTCCTGGGCCTCATGGCAGACGGCGTCCAGGCGCCGCTGCATCCCCTCGGGGCCCTCCTCGATCGCCCACGACACATCCAGCGTGGCGGCGGCGAAGATCTCGTGGGAGACCTGGCGGAGCTTCTCGAGCTCCGCGTTGCGCAGGATCGGCTGGTCCATCACCAGCTGATGGGCCTGCTCGGGGCTCTCGGAGAGCAGGTTGCGCTCGCCGCCGACGCCGGTCTGCAGTGACATCACGACCGACTCGCGGATCGGATCGATCGGCGGGTTGGTCACCTGGGCGAACAGCTGCTTGAAGTAGGCGAACAACGGCGGCTGACGATCTGAGAGCACCGCGAGCGCGGCGTCGTTGCCCATCGAGGCGGTCGGCTCCTCGCCGTTTGAGGCCATCGGCGCGATCACCATCCGCAGGTCCTCCTGGGAGTATCCGAACGCGAGCTGGCGGGAGCGCAGCGGCTCCACGCGTGGCACCAGCGGCTCGCGATCGGGCAGGTCGTCGATGTGGACGACCGACTCCGCATACCAATCCGCGTAGGGCTTGCGACGGGCGACGCGACGCTTGACCTCGGTGTCGTCGACGATTCGGCCCTCGTCGAGATCGAGCAGGAACAACTTGCCCGGCGCCAGCCGGCCCTTGCGCTGGACGTGCTCGGGGGCGACCGTGATCACCCCGGTCTCGGATGCGAGCACCACGTAGCCCTCGGTGTCCTGGACCCAGCGGCCCGGGCGCAGTCCGTTGCGATCCAGGCCCGCGCCGGCCCAGCGCCCATCCGTGAAGGCGATCGCCGCCGGGCCGTCCCACGGCTCCATCAGGCACGAGTGGAAGTCATAGAAGCCGCGGACGTCGGGGTCGAGGCTCTGCTCGGAACGGTAGGCCTCGGGGACCATCATCATCATCGCGTGGGGCAGCGAACGGCCGCCGAGCACGAGCAGCTCCAGGACGTTGTCGAACGTCGCCGAGTCAGATCCGCCGTCACGCACGATCGGCAGCACCTTGGCCATGTCGTCGCCGAACAGCTCGGAGGCGAGCTGGGACTCCCGGGCGCGCATCCAGTTCACGTTGCCGCGCAGCGTGTTGACCTCGCCGTTGTGGGCGATCAGGCGAAACGGATGGGCCAGCTCCCAGCTCGGGAACGTATTGGTCGAGAAGCGCGAGTGCACGAGGGCGAGGCGCGAGGCGACCCGGGGATCGCGCAGGTCGGGGAAGTAGCGCGGCAGCTGGGGCGCGGTGAGCATGCCCTTGTAGACGAGCGTGCGACACGAGAAGCTGGGGATCGAGAGCTCCGGGCCACACGCGCGCTCGATCACCCGGCGGATCACGTAGAGCTTGCGCTCGAAGGCGGCCTCGTCGGGCACGTCATCGGCGGCCTCGATGATCAGCTGCCGGATCACCGGCGCCGACATCCGGGCGATCTCGCCGACGAAGCGGTCGTCGACCGGCACGTCGCGCCACCACACCGGACGCTGGCCCTCGGCGGCGACCGTCTCCTCGATCACCTGCTCCAGGACGGCGCGACGCTCGGGGTCACGCGGCAGAAAGCAGACGCCGACGGCGTAGCGGCCCGGCGCGGGCAGGTCGATGCCGGCGACGGCGCCACGGATGAACGCGTCGGGGATCTGGATGAGCAGGCCCGCTCCGTCACCGGTGTTGGGATCCGCGCCCTCGGCCCCGCGATGCTCCATGTTCTCCAGGGCCTCGAGCGCCTTGTCGACGACCGCGTGGGTCGCCTCGCCCCACAGCTTGGCGACGAGCGCGAGACCGCACGCGTCGTGCTCGTTGGACGGGTCGTAGAGGCCCTGGGGGCCGGGGACGGTGATGCGGGACATGGCGTGCCCTTGAGTCGACGGCAGGAGATCAGGCACTGCGGTGCAGCGCCTGCATCGTACTGAAGGCGGGGCGACCCGCTACTTGGATTTCGTGGGGGTCTTCGCGGGGGTCTTGGCC
>CAZZWJ010000143.1:5989-7437 GCA_964657875.1 uncultured Solirubrobacteraceae bacterium | reverse complement strand
GGATTGGGTGTCACCGGCGACGCCGAACCTGGCCGCGACCGTCCGGCTCGCCCCGCGGACAGCATCTTCGTCACCTACGAAACCCCGACGTGCGCGCTCCGACGGTCGCGGCGGGCGGGTCACAGCACACCGAGCCGCAGCGCTTCAAGCGCCCCGGTCGGCGGGGGACTCGCTAGTGGCTGTGGATCACCTTGTCGATGAGCCCGTAGGCGACGGCCTCGTCGGCCTTGAAGAAGCGGTCGCGCTCCATGTCGAGGTGGACCTGCTCCTCGGTCTGGCCGGTGTGCTTGGCGTAGATCTCATCGGTGCGCTTGCGGATGTTGATGATCTCGCGCGCGTGGATCTCGATGTCGGTCGACTGACCCTCGAAGCCCGCCGAGGGCTGATGGATGAGGATCCGGCTGTTGGGCAGCGAGAAGCGCTTGCCCGGGGCGCCGCCGGCGAGCAGCAGCGAGCCCATCGACATCGCGATGCCGACGCAGATCGTCGCGCAGTCGGGCTTGATGAAGTGCATCGTGTCGTAGATCGCGAGGCCGCTGTAGATCGACCCGCCGGGCGAGTTGATGTAGATCGAGATGTCCTTGTCGGGATCCGAGGACTCCAGGTGCAGGAGCTGGGCGACGACGAGGTTGGCGATCTGATCGTCGATCGGGGTGCCGATGAAGATGATCCGCTCGTTGAGCAGACGGCTGTAGATGTCGAATTCGCGCTCGCCACGGGCGGTGCGTTCGATGACCATGGGAACGAGGGGCATGCCGCTCAGCCTAGCGGCGTGGTCGACCGGGGGATGTGCCCGGGCACGACCTCAGACGACGTGGTTTAGCGTTCACTCCCACGATGGTTCCCCTCAACGTCCCCAACGTGCTCACGGTCGTGCGGATCCTGCTCGTCCCGGTGCTCGTGGTCGCGCTCCTGGAGAAGTCCGGGTCCGGGGATGTGTTCGCCGCCGTCGTGTTCGCCGCCGCCTCGGTCACCGACGCGATCGACGGCTACATCGCCCGCTCCCGCGGGTCGGTGACGAGCTTCGGCAAGCTCATGGACCCGATCGCCGACAAGCTGCTGATCATCGCCGCGCTCGTCGTGCTCGTGTCGGTGGATCGGCTGGCGGCGTGGGTGGCGATGGTGATCATCGCGCGGGAGTTCGCGGTGACGGTGTTGCGCGCCGGCGTCGGGGCCGGTCAGGGGATCGTCATCCCCGCCAGTCCGCTGGGCAAGGTCAAGACCGCAACGCAGGTGCTGATGGTCCTCTGCCTGATCGCGTTCTCCCCGCGGCCGCTCGCGGTCTCGGTGATCGTCTATCTGACCGTCGCGGTCACCGTGCTGTCCGGCGCGCGATAAGGCAGCATGCGCATGATGAAATGCGCCGAGCCATCGCTGCGCGACAACCGGCGTTCGACCGGCGCCAGCGTGTCGAGAATCAGCACAGGTGGCCCGGCCGCCTCAGGCGG
>CAZZWJ010000143.1:0-5979 GCA_964657875.1 uncultured Solirubrobacteraceae bacterium | reverse complement strand
CTACTTCTTCGGTCTGCGCCGGCGCATCACCGCGCTGGCGCCGAGCAGCGTGCGGGCGCGGGGGCCGCCGCGTCAGGCGGTGGCGCCGAGCCAGGCCTGTAGCGAGGTGTGAGCGGCTGACGGGCCGCCCGCGATTTCGTCACGGATGCTCTGCAGGGTGCCGAAGCGCTCTGCGACGACGTTGTGCTGGTGGATCGTCTCCAGGTTGACCTGCCGGGCGGAGACGAACGCGCGGCCGTCGAGCGCCGGGAAGCGCTCGGCCACGCCACCGATCATCTCCCGGACGCAGTCCTCCACGAAGCGCGGATTGCGGTGAGCCTTTTCGACGACGTAGCCCTCGTCGGTGCGCTTCATCAGCTCATAGATCTCCGACGACATCGAGCCCTCGACGATCTCCAGCAGGGTGCGGGCGTCGATCTCCTCCGCGCAGTCCTCCGGGCAGCCGACGTGCAGAGTGCCGAGGCCACGCTGATTGTGGGTGGCGACGGGGACCGCCTGCAGGATCCGCTCGATCTCGGGGGTCGTGAACCCCTGCTCGGTGAGGTTGCGGGTCGCGCTGGCTTCGAGGAGCTCCTGCGCGCACGGGCAGGCGGTCATCCCCTGGGCGGTGACGCCGGTGACCCGCCGGGTGCCGCGCTCGGTGGCCGCCGCGACGCCGTGCAGGGTGTAGATCTCCTGGGTGTTGATGCCCGAGACCGGGGCGGGGCGGTGCTCGGGGAACCGGGCCTCGACGGTGACCTCGGCGCGTCGCGCGCCTTGGCGGTCGCGCACCATCCGCGCGATCCGTTCGGCGAGCACCTCGACGCGGAACGCCGCGCCGCCGAGCACGACCTCGCCGATCGTCTCGTTGACGACCTCCTCAAAGCGCGACATGTGTGCGCCCTTCTGCTCGGGACCGAGCTCGATCACGCACTCAAAGCGCGCCGAGAACAGCTGCTCGCCCTCGCCCGCGCGCATCCGGATCACCTTCTCGACGTCGGTCACCCCGACGCGCGAAAGGCTGATCGCGCGCTGGGGCCGGCGGGCTTGGACGTCGGCGAGCGCGGGTGCGGAGGTGGTGTCCGTCATCGTGTGCTGAAGGGTAGAGCGTCGCTCCTGCCGGGGGATCGCTTACGTCGGGCCAACCGTGGGTGTCGTCAGGCGGACCGTTGTGGTATCACTCGATGCTCGTAGCAAGCGTTACGAGCGGAGAGAGAGGCCAAGGCCGGGGCGGATGCCCCGGCTGGGGGTCTCCTCGCGCCGAGGAAGGGGAGCCCAGGTGAGTGTTGTCCAAGAGGTCGTTCTGCTGAGCGATGAGACCCCGATTGCCGAACTGGACGAGCTGCGACCGCTGATCGCCGCCGCCCACGAGCGCGGGTTCGTGCGGTTCGCCGACGTCGAGGCGTGCCTGGAGGAGGTCGAGGTCACCAAGGAGCAGGTCCAGGAGCTGCACGCCTACCTGGAGGAGAACGAGATCGCGATCGTCGGCGCCGATGGGGCACTCGCCCGCTCGGAGGGTTCCACCGTGGAGGCCGGCGCCGGCCGGCGTTCCGCCGTGCGGGCCGGCGAGGCCGACCCCGAGCCGCGGCGTCGCGTCGAGATCGACCTGACCGTCGAGCCGTCGCTGGACTCGCTGCGGCTGTACCTGCGCTCGATCGGCAAGGTCAGTCTGCTCACCGCCGAGGAGGAGGTCGCGCTCGCGCGGCGCATCGAACGCGGCGACATGGATGCCAAGCAGCACATGATCGAGGCGAACCTGCGACTCGTCGTGTCGATCGCGAAGTCCTATCTGGGGCGGGGGCTCACGTTCCTGGACCTGATCCAGGAGGGGTCGATGGGGCTGATCCGCGCGGTCGAGAAGTTCGACTACCGGCGGGGCTACAAGTTCTCCACCTACGCGACCTGGTGGATCCGTCAGGCGGTGACCCGGGCGATCGCCGACAAGGGCCGCACGATCCGGATCCCCGTCCACATGGTCGAGAAGCTCAACAAGGTCATCCACGTCGAGCGCCAGCTCGTCCAGCAGTTGGGCCGCGAGCCCCGTTCTGACGAGATCGCGGCCGAGCTGGAGTGCACCGTACGCGAGGTCCGCGACGTGCAGCGCATGGCCCAGCAGCCGGTGTCGCTCGAGAAACCGGTCGGTGAGGAGGACGACTCCTCACTCGGGGACTTCGTCGAGGACCCGACGGCCGAATCGCCGTTTGAGCTCGCCGCCGAGCGGCTGCGGCGTGAGAACCTGCACCGCGCGCTCAACGCGCTGCCCGAGCGCGAGCGCGAGGTGATCTCGATGCGCTTCGGGTTGTCGGGCGGGCGACCGCTCACGCTCGAGGAGGTCGGGCGCGAGTTCAACGTCACCCGCGAGCGGATCCGCCAGATCGAGAACCACACCTTGAAGAAGCTGGAGGCGCTGCCGGAGGCCCAGCGTCTGCGCGACGCCTCCTGACCCGGGGATGGGGACGGCGCATCGCTAGACTCCGCGACCCGCGGCGGGGTTCCGGAGCGGTCAAACGGACGGGACTGTAAATCCCGCGGCTCAGCCTTCGCAGGTTCGAATCCTGCCCCCGCCATCCTCGGTGATCCTCAGCCGGGCGTCACCGCAAACTCGGCTTCGGCCTCGCCCAGCGGGGTCGCGGGCGGCGCGCCGTGAAGGTACTCGGCGGCGATCGCTCCCCAGTCCCCGCCCGCGCGCAACTGCTGCAGGACCACGGCGACGATCCCGTGCATCCGCCGCAGCAGCACCGCGTCGGGGGGAAGCGTGAACTGGTCGACCTGGTCCTTGATCTCCGCGCGCTGGGCCTGATCGGGAGCGTCGGGCCGCGGCGGACGCCCGGCGCCGTCGGGGGCGAAGCGCCGCCACCCTGGAACGGCGTACCACTTGATCGCCATGCGCATCAGCCGCAGCGCGGTGTCGGCGTCGACCACGTCGGCCCGCGCGGCCGGCAGGTATCCACCGGCGACGAGCGCCGCCTTCATCGCGGGAGCGTCGCGGTCCCGGGCGGCCTGGGCGATCGCCCGCTCGGACCGCACCCGGGTGGCGTCGAGGTTGCGCATCAACCCGAAATCCAGGAAGCAGACGCGACCATCGGGGCACAGCAGGTAGTTGCCGGGATGCGGGTCCCCGAGGGCGATCCGGTCTCGGTAGGCCCGCGCGAAGAAGAAGCGCAGCACGATCTCCCCGTAGCGATCGCGGTCGGCCTCCCCGGCGCGGCGCACCGTCTCAAATCCCGTGCCCTCGACGTACTCGGAGACGAGGACCCGGCGGGTGGACAGGTCGGTCCGGACCTTCGGCACCCGCACGAACGGGTGGCCGCGGGTGAGGCGCTCGACGCGACGCTGGTTCTGGGCCTCGAGGTCGTAGTCGAGCTCCTCGCCGATCCGGTCGCGCAACTCGGCCAGCAGGGATCGGCTGTCGAGGCCGGGCGCGAGGCGACGCACCAGCGGCAGCAGCACCGCGGCGTTGCGCAGATCGGTCTCGACGCTCTCGGCGACGCCGGGGTACTGGACCTTGACGACGACCTCGTCTCCGTCCCGCGTCGTCGCCCGGTGAACCTGGCCGACCGACGCGGCCGCGAACGCCTGCTCGTCGAACTCGCTGAACACGTCGTGCAGCGGCCCGCCGAGCTCCTCGCGGATGAGCTTCTCCAATCGATCGAATCGCACCGGCGGCACGTCGTCGCGCAGGGCGGCGAGGCGCGCCTGCAGCCGGTCGCGCTCCTCCTCGGGCACGCCGTCGAACTCCACGAGCGAGAGCATCTGACCGACCTTCATGGCGGCGCCCCGCATCTGCCCCAGCTGATCGACGAGCTGGTCGACGAGCGCTGAGGTCCGCTGACCCCGGGCCGCGGCCGCCTGCTCGGGTGACCGCACCCGGTTCGCGGTCCGCATCCCGGCCCAGCGCAGACCCTGCCCGGCGACCAGCCCGCCGACGCGAGCGGTCCGCGCGATTCGTCCCGCGGGAAGCTCGTGCGCCTCCCGATCGAGTCCCGCCTCACGGTCCGGTTGCGCCTCAGGCGTCGGCTCCTGACGGCGGGGGCTCACCGATTCAGCCTAATCGACCTCCCTGCAACATCGGCGCACAACTCGATACGCTCAACCTCGAGCGCCCTCGTAGCTCAGCTGGTAGAGCACTTCCATGGTAAGGAAGGGGTCCACGGTTCGAGTCCGTGCGAGGGCTCTGAAAAGACCCGGTAATGCGGGTCTTTTGTCTTTCCCGGGCGAGGCGAATCAGGTTCGGAAGAAGATCGGCCCTGGCGCTGGAGCGGTCGCGTCGCCCGGCAGCCGGCTGGATCCGGGTCAGCGCTTGGCGCCTGCGTCGCTGACCGGGGCGGCGTCCGCCCGGACCCGCCGCCGGGAGCCGGCTCGCAGTCCGTTCGTCGTCCCCGCCGCCTCCCACAGGGCGAGCAGGGTCAGCAGTCCCGCGACGATCGCTCCGACGGCGAGTGCCGGCAGGGCGCTTGCCGCGACTCCCGCCAGACACAGCGCCGCGATGGCGACCGCGCGCTTGGCGCCGATGCTGCCGATCATCCGCAACCGGAACATGTTCTCGGCGGCAAGGAAGAGTGCCGGCCCTCCGACCAGCATGAGGAGCCCGACGGTGCTGAGGCTCGCAGTCGCGTCGCTGACGAGGAAGTCGTCGCCGACAGCGACCATGATCACCCCGGCGACGATGGGGAGATGAAGATAGGTGTAGGCGTCCCGCGCCAGCACGGCGGGGTCCTTGGCCTTCGCCAACTGCTGCTTGGAGTTCTCCGCGACGACGCCGAAGTAGAGCCACCACAGGCCGCCCGTGATGAGGAAGGCGACCGCGAGCGCGAACACCGAGCTCGTCGAGAGTCCACGCGCGCTCGCCGCCGCGCCGGTGACGACGATCGACTCGCCGAGGACGATGATCACGAAGGACTGAAAACGCTCGGCAAAGTGGCCGCCGTCGACGGGGTAGTCGCTCGTGCCCGAACGGCCACGCCCGGGGGTCCAGTAGCCCGCGATCGGCGCGACGAAGTCGACGAGCAGGCCGACGCCCCACAGGGCGAAGCGCCAGGAGCTCGGGGCGAGTGCGCCGGCGATCCAGAAGACGGCCGACAACAGACTCCAGGCGAGGATGCGCTCGAACACGATGCGGAGCGCATGGTCGTCTTCGAGCAGCCACCGCGAGGCGGCATTGCGCCCGACCTGCAGGACGACGTAGGCGGCGGCGAACAGCAGCGGGCTCGCGGTGAACGCGGTCGGGATCGCTGCTGCCATCAGCAGGCTCGTCAGCGCGCTGAGGACGACGATGAGACGAACGGGGCTCGATGCGGGCTCGAACCAGTTGACCATCCACGTCGTGTAGATCCACGCCCACCACACGACCCACAGCAGCAGCGCCGCGTGGGCGACACCGGTGGCGGTGAGGCGCCCGATGATGAGATGCGAGATCTGGGTGACCGCGAACGCGTACACGAGATCGAAGAGCAGCTCGACGGCTGTCGTCGGCTGCGCATCGCCGTTACGCGGTCTCAGGTGGCGGGAGGGCTGTTCGGTGATTCCTTCTCGCACGAACCATATATCCTACGCTCATGGAGAATCCGAGAACCGGCCGGCTGAGCGAGGACGAGGAGCGCGCGTGGGCCGGTTTCCTGGCCGTTCATGCGCGCGTCACGCGCGAACTCGACGCGCTGCTCGGTGCCGAGCACGGCATGCCGCTCGTCGAATACGAGGTCCTTCTGAAGCTGGCGATCGGCGGCGGCCGCATGCGCATGTCGCAACTCGCCGAGGTCGCCTTTCTCAGCCGCAGCGGTCTCACCCGCATCGTCGACGAACTCGAGGCGCTCGGCCACGTTCGCCGCGAGCCTGACGAGCACGACGGCCGCTCCCTGCTCGCCACGCTGACGCCGCTCGGCCGCCGGCGGTTCGCCGCAGCGCAGCGATCGCACCGCGCCCACATCCGCCAGCTGTTCCTGGATCATCTCACCGACGAGCAGCGCTCTGTCCTGGCAGCGAGCTGGAGCCAGATCCTCGACG
>CAZZWJ010000142.1:0-7438 GCA_964657875.1 uncultured Solirubrobacteraceae bacterium | reverse complement strand
CGGTGGCCATCGAGATCTACCCACGGCGCCTCTATCCGCGGCGGCTCGACCCGCCGGAGACGGAGCTCCCGCCCCTGTCCAAGCGCCGCTGGTCCTCACGCCACGCTCACCTGGAGCAGTGGTTTCCCGGTCATCCACGTCCGCTGCTGGAGCGCGCCGCCGGCAGCGAGGATGCGTTCGACGCGGCCGTCTGCGCGCTGGTCATGTCCGCGCACTACCCCGCCCTGCGCGCGCTGCCCGCGCGGGCGGACCGGGCGCTGGAGGGCGAGGTCTGGGCCCCACCGACGCCGGCGTGAACGCGTCGCGGGCCGCCTCGACGCGAGCGTGGATGTCACATCCGTCGAGGTGGTCGTCGACGAGGCCCATCGACTGCATGAACGCGTACGCGGTCGTCGGGCCCACGAAGCGCCAGCCGCGGCGCTTGAGATCCTTGGCCAGCGCGGTCGCCTCCGGACACGTGGTGTGCGCCGCCAGCGTCGCGTGATCGATCGCCGCCGCGCGACGCGGCGGGGCAAAGCTCCAGACGTAGCGGGCCAGCGAGCCCTCCGCGGCGACGAGCTCGACGGCGCGGGCGGCGTTGTGGATCACCGCCTCGATCTTGGCGCGGTGGCGCACGATGCCGGCATCCTCGAGCAGCCGCTCGGCGTCCTCGGCGGAGTACCCGGCGACGACCCGGAAGTCAAAGCCGTCGAAGGCGGCGCGGAAGTTGTCGCGCTTGCGCAGGATCGTGAGCCACGACAGGCCCGCCTGAAACCCCTCGAGGCTGAGCTTCTCGAACAGCGGCACGTCGTCGCCCACCGGAAATCCCCACTCGCGGTCGTGGTAGGCGCAGTAGTCGGCGTGGGTGCCCGCCCACGCACAGCGCGCGATTCCGTCGGCCCCGACCGTGATTCCCGCCGGCACCGAGCGACCGAACCGCGGGACGCGCGTCAGTTGCGGCGCGCCGCGGCGTCGGCGCAGGCGCCGCAGAGTCCGGAGACGACCACCTGGGCGTCGTCGGGACGGAAGCCGAGGGCCACGGCAGCCTGCATGACGGGAACGTGATCGGTGGCGCAGTCGAGGTCGGCGACGACCCCGCAGCGACGGCAGACGAAGTGGTCGTGAGCCTCGGTGCGGGAGTCGAACAGCACCGCGCCCGACGGCGCCGGCACCCGGCGCACCTGGCCGAGGTCCTCGAGCAGCTCGAGCGTCGCGTACACGGTCGGCAGCGAGACGCCCGGAAGCCGCTCGCTCACCTGACCGAACACCGTTTCGGCGGTGACGTGCCCGCCGGTCTCCCTGACCACCTTGGCGATCGCCAGGCGCTGCGGAGTGACCCGCCCACCACGTGCGCGCAGCGCATCGGAGAGGGCGGTTTCCATTGCATCCATGATGGCCTCGACGCTACCACAGCAGCGGCCTGCTTTGAGTTAAATGCTAACTTAGAACTCTTGCGATAACTCGCGCCGTCCGCACCGTCCCCGAAGCTGTGTGGATGATCGAAGTGCCGGAGATCTGGAGTCCCGTGGCCGAGCCGTCAGACAGCGCATCCGCAGACCTTGCCGGCGTGTACGGACGCCCGTCGCTGGACGCCGATCCGCCGTGTGCCGAGGTGAGCGGCCGCGAGGCCGGCTACCTGCTCGCGCTGCATCAGCTCGCCTCCGCCCCCAAACCCCCGACCCAGAAGGGACTCGCTGAGTCGATGGGCGTCTCGGCACCCACCGCCCTGGAAATGGTTCGGCGGCTGCGGCGGATGGGACTCGTGCACGGTGACCGGCTCGTGCTCACCCCCAAGGGCATGAGCGCCGCGCTGCTGCTCGCCTCCCGGCGCCATGCCGCGCATCTGCTCACCGGCGAGGTGCTCGGCTACTCCGACGCCGCGACCAACCCGGAGGCCGAGCGTCTGGCGCCGAGCCTCTCGCGGGAGCTCGCCCGCAAGCTGCTCGCGGTCCGCCCGGCCCGCGACTGAGGACCGCGCCCGCCTCAGCCCCCGGGTCAGCTGATCCCGCCGGTGGCGCACGGTCGACCGACGCCGTCGAGATCCGCGAGCACCTTGTCGGGAGCGATGCCGCAGCCGACCTGGGCGGAACCGACGTCGACGACGACCCACCGCATCGTTCCGGCCGGCCGCACCGCGACGACCATTCCGCTCTGAAAGCTCGTTTGGTATCCCGGAGCGGGAGTCAGCTGCGCCGACGCCCAGGAGCTGCTCACCGACGAGATGCGGATGCCGGTGACCCGGTAGTGAGAGCTCGGGATCCGGTTGAGGCCGCCCACCGATGATTCATGGACCGCCGTGGCCACCGCCGTGCGGGCCTGGCTGGATGGGGCACGGCTGGCGACGGCCGCCGAGGTGAAGGTCATGAGCAGCGTGGCGCCGGCGAGGGTCAGCGGCACGAGACGTGCCCGAAGGATGTGCACGAGATCTCCTTGCGATGTGAGCAGTGGACGCGGTCTGACGCGCGGTGGTGGGGAGAGACTGCCGTAAAC
The DNA here is from genome assembly GCA_964657875.1 of uncultured Solirubrobacteraceae bacterium. Classification (GTDB taxonomy): domain Bacteria; phylum Actinomycetota; class Thermoleophilia; order Solirubrobacterales; family Solirubrobacteraceae; genus Palsa-465. The sequence goes on along the minus strand of CAZZWJ010000142.1, from coordinate 4,969 downwards.
CTGGTCCGCGCGTCGTGACGCGGGTGCCCGGTGCTTGCCATCTCGCCCATTCTCGCCTCCGCGACTCAAGTCGACGACGTCGGCGGACGACAGACCGTCTGTCATCCACCCCCCAAGAAAGCAGGCGTTCCGTGCCGTATCCCGTCGTCTTTGAGGCTGACTACGCTGTCACCCGTAGCCGCGTGAAGGCGGTCTTCCGTTCGTTCCTCGCGTTTCCGCTGTTCCTGCTCGTGCTCGCCTACGGGATCGTCGGGGCGCTCGCCGTGGTGTGCGCGTGGTTCGCGATCGTCATCACGGGCCGCTACCCCGAAGGTCTCTACCGGTTCGTCGCCCGCGCCACACGCTTCACCGCTCAGGCGACGGCCTACAACGCGCTGCTCACCGACGTCTACCCATCGCTCAGCGGTGAGGACGATCCGGCGTATCCGATCCGGATGCACTTCGCCGGCCCGCAGCCGCGTTACAGCCGCATGAAGACCCTCTTCCGGGGGCTGCTGCAGGTCCCACTGCTGTTTCTGCGCAACACGCTGCAGGCTCTGCTCAACGTCGGCGCCGTCGGCGCGTGGTTCTGCATCGTCTTCACCGGCCGTCTGCCGCGGGGGCTGTTCGGTCTGCTCGTGCTCGCGACCTCCTACATCGCCCGCAGCGACGCCTACATCTACCTGCTGACCGAGACCTACCCGCCGTTTCAGGACGACGCGACCCGCATGGCCGGGGTGGTGCCGGCCGTCTGACGCGGCGTCCGTCCGCGCCGCCGCTCGACGCCGGGCGGCGGCCGGTCAGTGGCCAAGCGCGTGCGCGAGGTGGACGCCCGTGGAGATGACGTAGTAGAGACCGAGCAGGTGGCGGAACCAGTTGACCCCATGGGCAAGCTCCAGATAGGCCCAGATCGTCATCGCCAGATACGAGACCGCCTGGGCGTCGAAATGGCCGGCTCCGTGCAGCATCGCGGCGACCTGGCCGGCCACGAAGGCGACGATCAGCGGGTAGTTCGGGAACTGGACGATCGGGAAGCGACGCGGCCACCCGAACGCCCTCACGCGCCGGTAGGCGCCGACGACCTCGGTTCGGTTCATGCCTCCATGATCGCGCGATCTCACTCAGCGCTGGATGTTCTCCAGATCCTCGAGGAGGCTGGCGTGTGTCGGCTGCCACCCGAGGGCATCGCGGGTGTGAGCGCTGGACGCCGGCTGATCCATCGCGAAGATCGGGCCAAACGGCCCGAACGTCTCCTCCGGGACCGCCTCGACCGCCAGCTCCAGCCGCCGGCCGACGACGGCAGCGATATCCCGGACCCTGTCGCCCTCATCGGCGACGGCGTGCCAGGACGTTCCGGCCGGTGCCGACTCAAGGGCCAGCCGCAACAGGACGGCGGCGTCGAGTGCGTGCACAGCCGGCCAGCGCTGGGTGCCGTCACCCGGGTAGCCGGCGACGCCGGTCTGGCGGGCCTGGTCGGCCAACAGTCCGGCGAATCCGCCTCTGCCCTCGTTGTGGACGGTGCGCGGCATCCGTACGACCGTGGCGCGCACGCCGCGGGAGGCCAGCTCCAGCAGCGCATTGACCGAGCGGGCTCGTCCCGCGACGGGCCCCTGGAGGGGCAGCGGATCCTCCTCGGTCGAGGCGCGGCCCGCCACCCAGGGTGTCCCGGAGACGGTGACGATCGGACGATCGCTGCCGATCAGCTCCTCCCCGAGCGCGGCGATGGCGGCGCCTTCCTCGGTGATGGCGGCGGCGAGCCCGTCGGGGCTCTGATAATCGGGAGTGAAGGCGAGACTGATCACACCGTCGGACCGGGCGGCGCCGGCCCGCAGCACATCGAGGTCGGCCAGCTGTCCGCGCAGCACCTCGGCACCGGCGTCCGTGAGCGCCTGCTCGGAGCTGTCGGAGCGAGCCAGCGCGAGAACCGTGTGGTCGTTGGCGAGGAGCTCGGCGACGACCGGGGAACCGATGGTGCCGGTGCCACCGGTGACAAAGATGTGCATGAGACTCTCCTCAAAAGTGACGGGACTTGTGTTTCATCACTGTAGCGATGTGATGGGATATGAGTCGCATCGCTTAGGATGACGGGATGGCGCGCTGGCAACCCGGGGCACGCGAGCGACTCGTCGTCGCCGCCGTCGACCTCTTCAGCGAGCAGGGGTACGACGCCACGACGGTGGCGCAGATCGCCGAGCGCGCCGGGGTCACCCGCAGCACCTTCTTCCGTCACTTCTCCGACAAGCGTGAAGTCCTGGTGGCCGGGCAGGAATCATTGAGCCGGCTGCTGGCCGAGGGGATCGCCGACGCGCCCGTGAGCGCCGGCCCCCTCGATGCGGTCGCAGCCGGCCTGCAGCGCGCATCCAGTGAGATGGGACAGATGAACCGCGAGCTCGGTCCCCGCCTCAAAGCCGCCGTCGCGGCCAGCACCGAGCTCCAGGAACGAGATGCGCTGAAGAGCGTCGGTCTCGCGGCGGCCATGACCGCCGCCCTGCTGTCGCGCGGTGTCCCCGACCCGACCGCGCAGCTCGCCGCCGAGATGGGAGTCCTCGCGTTCAAGCGCGGCTACGCCGAATGGTCCGAAGCCGATTCCGACGGCAGCGAAGGGCTCGCGCACCATGCCCTCACCGCCCTCGATGACCTGCGCGCCGCCACCCGGTCGCTGAACTGACCGACCCTCGCCTTCAGACGGTACGCGCGACCGGCTGGCGGGCGAGGTGATCGGTGAGGGGTTCGGGGTGTCCGAGGAAGTAGCCCTGGCCGTAGTCGACTCCGAGGTCGGTGAGGATGTCGACGCTCTCCTGGTCGCCGACGAACTCGGCGATGGTGTGCTTACCGAGCCCGCGGGCGATCTGCACGACCGCGGAGATCAGGATCCGGTCGGTGGCGTTGGTGGCGCAGTGGCGGACGAATTCGCCGTCGATCTTCAGGTAGTCGAACGGCAGGTGCTTGAGGTAGTAGAAGGATCCGAAGCCGGCCCCGAAGTCATCGAGCGCGAACCGGCACCCAAGCTCGGACAGCCGGTGTGCGAACGCGGAGGCACGGGCGATGTTCGCGACGGCCGCGGTCTCGGTGATCTCGAAGATGAGCCGGTCCGCAGGAACCCCGGTGTCGCGGAGGCGTCGTTCGATGAGCTCCAGGATCTCCGGGTCCCCGATCGAGTGGCCCGACAGGTTCACCTCGAACCGCAGGTCGCGGCCGAGGGAGCGCTCTGCGGCAAGCATGTCGATCGCGCGGGCCACGACCCAGCGATCGATCTCCTGGATCATCCCGAGCCGCTCGGCGACGTAGAGGAAGCTGCCGGGCGGGATGTGGTCGCCGTCGGCGTCGCGCATCCGCAGCAGCAGCTCGTATTGGGTGGGGCCGTCGCCGTTGAGCAGCTGGATCGGTTGGGCGAGCAGTTCGAAGCGGTCCTCGGCGAGCGCCAGTGAGATCTCGCTGGCCCATTTCATCTGACCCTCGATACGCGGGCGCGCGTGCTCTTCGGTGCTGTAATGCGCGATGAGGTTGCGGCCGTTCTCCTTCGCGTCGTACATCGCGAGGTCGGCGTTGACCATGATCTCCTCCCCGCTGAGGCGATCCCCGTCGCTGAAGCAGGCGATCCCGATGCTCGCGGTGATCCTTCGCCGTTCCCCGTGGAGGGGGGCGGGGGCCTCGTCGCGCACCACCGCGAGAAGATCCCGGGCGACGAGCTCCGCGCTGTCGCGCTCCTCGTGGGGCAGCAGCACGGCGAACTCGTCGCCGCCGAGACGGGCCAGCACATCGGTCTCACGGACGCGTGCCTGCAGCGCCTGACCGATCCGCACGATCAGGTCGTCGCCGGCGCTGTGGCCCTTGGTGTCGTTGTAGTACTTGAAATTGTCGAGGTCGACCATCAGCACCGCTCCGATCGCCCCGGAGCGCTTCACCCGCGCGACGTGGCTGGTCAGCTCGCGCTCGAAGCTTCGCCGGTTCAGCAGCCCGGTCAGCGGGTCGTGATCCGCCATGTGCCGCAGCTGATTCTCATAGCGGCGGCGCTCGGTGATGTCCTGCGCCTGGGTGATGAAATGGGTGGGCCTTCCGTGGCCGTCTCGGATCACGGTCACACTGATCGCGGTCCAGACGGCGTGCCCGGCGGCATGCAGGAAGCGCTTCTCCCGGGTGAAGGACTTCGACTTGCCGGCCAGGAGCTCCCGCACTGACTGATCATCGCCCGCGAGGTCGTCGGGATGGGTGATCGACTGCCGCGGTAGACCGATCAGCGCCGCCCGCGAATGACCCACGATCGCACAGAAGGCGTCGTTGACCCCCATGTATCGCCCGTCCAGGGCGGTGATCATCATCCCGATCGGCGCGTCGTCAAACGACCGGCGAAACTGCTCCTCAGCGGTTCGCAGCCGTTCCTGTTCGGCGAGGCGCTGGGTGATGTCACGCACCGCGGCGGTGATCAACGTGCCGTCCTCGGTATGGACCGGGCTGAGGGTGATCGATACCGGAATCTCGGTGCCGTCCTGGTGCCGCGCAGTGAGCTCGCGCTCGACCCCCGACGCGCGAGCCTTCAGATCCGCGGTGAAGAGCGCCCGGTGGTCGGCCTGACCCTCCCGACCGGCCGGCATGAGCAGATCGATCGATTCGCCGATCAGCTCCTCGCGGGCATAGCCCAGCAGGCGGACCGTCTGGTCGTTGACGGTCTGGATGCATCCGCGGGCATCGGAGATGATCATCGCGTCGGGGGCGCCCTCGAGCAGCTGGCGCAGTCGCACCTGCTCCCGCTGGACCTGGGCGTTGAGCCGGGCCGCGAGGTCGGCGCGCTCGATCGCGGTGCCCGCCTCGGTCGCCAGGAGCCCCACCGCGTCGATGACCTGGTCCTTCGCCTCGGTGATCGCCGTCGTCCAGATCACCACGAGAACGCCCAGCGAGCCGCGATGTCCGATCACGGGCTCACACACCGCCGAGGCCGCGCCGAGGCGGTCCCGCAGCCCGCCGCGCAGCGCCGCGGCGGAGGCGTCCGGAT
>CAZZWJ010000141.1:0-7485 GCA_964657875.1 uncultured Solirubrobacteraceae bacterium | reverse complement strand
AGCCGGAGCCCACCGAGCCGGAGGTCGTGCTCGCTCCCAAGGAGCGGCGCGCACGTCACCGTGCGGTGAAGGCCGCCAAGGCCGAGACGAAGGGTCCGCGCAGCGCCGAGGAGCGCCAGGCCGACCGTGACACCGCTCGCGCCGCCGCGGCCAGCGCTCGCCGCACCGGCCGCGCGAAGGCCGGCGCCAAGCACAAGGCGCAGGCCCACAACCGCGTGGCCACGCCCCCGCGTGATCACGTGGAGGGACGCCAGAAGGAACGCCAGGGCGTCGTCACCTCCGACAAGGCCGACAAGACGATCACGGTCCGCATCGACCTCGCGCGACGTCACCCGCGCTACGAGAAGATCGTGCGCACGTCGAAGTCGCTGCACGCCCACGACGAGGCCAACGACGCGCACATCGGCGACACGGTGACGATCCGTGAGGCCCGTCCGCTGTCGCGTACCAAGCGCTGGCGCCTCGTCGGCGTCGTGGAGCGTGCGCGATGATCCAGAACGAGACCCGACTGCGCGTCGCCGACAACTCCGGCGCCCGTGAGATCCTCGTCATCCGCGTGCGCGGCGGCTCCCGCCGGCGCTACGCGGGCGTCGGCGACACGATCACCGCGACCGTGAAGACCGCCAACCCGCAGGGTGCGGTGAAGAAGGGCGAGGTCGTCACCGCGGTCGTCGTGCGCACCAAGAAGTCCTACGGTCGCGACGACGGCACCTACATCGGCTTCGACGAGAACGCCGCGGTCCTCATCGACGCCGCCAACAATCCGCGCGGAACGCGCATCTTCGGCCCGGTGGCCCGGGAGCTGCGTGAGCGCAACTTCATGAAGATCGTCTCCCTCGCCCCCGAGGTGCTCTAGCCATGCCCGCACGGATTCGCAGCAACGACGAGGTCGTCGTGATCAGCGGCAAGGACCGCGGCAAGCGCGGCAAGGTGCTGCGCGTCGACCCCGCCAAGAGCAAGGTCTTCGTCGAGGGCCTGAACATCATCAAGCGCCACCAGCGCCCGCAGCAGACCGCCGGCGGGCAGACCGCGGGTGGCGTGATCGAGCGTGAGGGTCCGATCCACGTGTCCAACGTGATGCTGATCGACCCCAAGGACGACAAGCCGACCCGCGTCGGAATCGAGATCGTCGACGGCAAGCGCCTGCGCGTGGCCAAGCGCAGCGGGCAGCGACTGGACTAGAGGAAAACCACTGATGGCAACTGCAACACCGGCACCCCCGGCACGACTGAAGGCCCGATATCTCGAGGAGATCCGCCCCGCGCTGATCGAGCGCTTCGGCTACTCGTCTCCGATGCAGGCCCCCAAGATCGAGAAGATCACGGTCAACATGGGCTGCGGCGACGCCAAGCAGGACTCAAAGGTCCTGGACGCGGCGACCGAGCAGATGCGGATCATCACCGGGCAGCAGCCCAACATCCGCCGCGCCCGGAAGTCGATCGCCCAGTTCAAGCTGCGCGAGGGCATGCCCGTCGGCGTCGCGGTGACGCTGCGCGGTGAGCGCGCCTACGAGTTCCTCGACCGGCTGATGTCGGTCGCGATCCCGCGGATCCGCGACTTCCGCGGACTCAGCCCCCGGGCCTTCGACGGCCGCGGCAACTACACCCTGGGCGTGCGCGAGCAGATCATCTTTCCCGAGATCGACTACGACGAGATCGACCAGGTTCGCGGCCTGGACATCACCATCACCACCAACGGCGCCAGCGACGCGGAGGCCTTTGCGCTGCTGCAGGAGCTCGGCATGCCGTTTCGCAAGGACGGTCGCACCCCGGCGACCGAGAACCAGGCTTAGGAGCAAGGAGACTCGTGGCCAAGACCTCACAGCGTGTCCGCCAGTCGCGGACGCCCAAGTTCAAGACGCGCGGCTACACCAGGTGTCGCCGCTGCGGGCGCAGTCGCGCCGTCTACCGCAAGTTCGGCGTGTGTCGGATCTGTCTGCGCGAGCTCGCGCACAACGGATACATCCCCGGTATGACCAAGTCCAGCTGGTAGGGGGCCGATCCAATGTCCATGACCGATCCCATCGCCGACTTCCTCACGCGGCTGCGCAACGCCGCCGGCGCCCAGCACCATGACGTCGTCATCCCGTCGTCCAAGCTCAAGCGCGAGATGGCCCGCATCCTCAAGGAGCAGGGGTACATCGAGGCCTACGACATCGCACCTGCGACGGTCGAGCGTCCCGGTGAGCACCTCACGGTGACGCTCAAGTACACGACCGACCGCAAGCCCGTGATCTCGGGACTGCAGCGCGTGTCGCGTCCCGGCCAGCGCCATTACGTCGACCACTCCCACCTGCCGCGCATCCAGGGCGGGATGGGCACGGCGATCATCTCGACCTCTCAAGGGGTCATGACCGGCCACGAGGCCCGCATCGCGGGTGTCGGCGGCGAGGTCGTGGCTCGCATCTGGTAACCCTGAGCGTCCCGCTATGTCCCGAATCGGAAGACAACCCATCCCCGTCCCCGCCGGCGTCACGGTCGCGATCGATCCCGAGCGCGTCACCGTCAACGGCCCCAAGGGCGAGCTCACCGAGCACATCAACCGTGACATGAAGGTCCTGCAGGACGGCGACACGATCACCGTCACGCGCCCGACCGACCGCGGTGAGCACCGGGCCCTGCACGGCCTCACCCGGACACTGATCGCCAACATGGTGCTCGGCGTCACCGACGGCTTTGAGAAGAGGCTCGAGATCCAGGGCGTCGGCTACCGCGCCGCGCTGCGCGGGCGTGACCTCGAGCTGGCGCTCGGCTACTCCCATCCGGTCGAGATCAAGGCTCCGGACGGGATCGAGTTCGAGGTGCCGCTGCCCACCCGCATCACCGTGCGCGGGGCCTCCAAGCAGCAGGTCGGCGAGACGGCGGCGATCATCCGCAAGCAGCGCAAGCCCGAGCCCTACAAGGGCAAGGGAATCCGTTACGAGGGCGAATTCGTCGCCCGGAAGGTCGGCAAGAGAGCATGACGGTCAAGACCAAGCCCCAGACGCGCCTCAAGCGCCGTCGTCGCGTTCGCGCGAAGATCCGCGGCTCCGCGGAGCGTCCGCGGATCTCGGTGTTCCGTTCAAACCGGGGCATCTCCGCCCAGCTCATCGACGACGATTCGGGCCGCACGCTCGCCGCCGTCAACTGGACCGAGGCCGATCTGCGCGATCTCGACCCCACGGCGCAGGCCCGCAAGGCCGGCGAGCTGCTCGCGCAGCGCGCCCAGACCGCCGGCGTCTCGATCGCCGTCTTCGACCGCGGCGGCTATCGCTATCACGGACGTGTCCAGGCGCTTGCGGAGGGCGCACGGGAGGGCGGCCTGGCGCTCTAGCGCCGGACGCTCGCTACCCTTCGTCAGCTCATGGCCGCCGAACGCACAGTTTCCCCGCAGGGCTACGACCTCCAGGAACGGGTCGTCGAGATCAACCGCGTCGCCAAGGTCGTCAAGGGCGGCCGTCGCTTCTCCTTCACCGCCCTCGTCGTCGTCGGTGACGAGCGCGAGGTCGTCGGCATCGGCTACGGCAAGGCCAACGAGGTCCCCGTCGCGATCCAGAAGGGCGTCGAGCACGCCAAGAAGAACCTCTATCGCGTGCCGCGTCACGGCTCGACGATCACCCATCAGACGACCGGGGTCTTCGGCGCCGGACGGGTGTTCCTCAAGCCGGCGTCCCCCGGTACCGGCGTCATCGCCGGCGGCGGCGTGCGCGCGGTGCTCGAGCTCGCGGGCATCAACGACATCCTCTCCAAGAGCCTCGGTTCCCAGAACCCGATCAACCTCGTCAAGGCGACGATGGCCGGCCTGCAGTCGCTGCGCACCCCCGACGAGGTCGCACAGCTGCGCGGCATCTCGATCAACCAGGTGCTGGGGCTGACCGGTGAGCGCTCAAACCCCGGTGCCGCGGCCGACGCACCCGCCCCGGCCCCGGCCGGCGGGTCGCAGACCACCGCTCCCGCTGACGCCACGGCGGACGCTCCCGCCTCCGCCGACGCTGACGCGACCCCCGTCGCGGCGCCGGTCGACACCGCGGGTGTCGCATGAGCACCCTCACCGTGATCCAGCGCAAGTCGCGCAACGGCGCTGACAAGAGCCAGCTCGACACGCTGCGCTCGATCGGGGTGCGCAAGATCGGCCACACCGTCGAGGTGACCGACTCGCCGCAGATGCGCGGCATGCTGCACAAGGTTCGTCACCTGATCGAAGTCAAGGAGGCGTCATGAGTCAGGGTGTGACGCCCCGCAAGGGCCCCTCCGTGGAGCCCGAGTCCGACGGCTCCGGCCGCATCGGGCTGCACAACCTCAGTCCCGCCCCCGGATCGCGCAAGCCGCGCAAGCGCGTCGGTCGCGGTCACGGCTCGGGCATGGGCAAGACCTCGGGTCGCGGCCACAAGGGCGCCGGCTCACGCTCGGGCTCCAAGAGCCGTGCGGCGTTCGAGGGCGGCCAGATGCCGATCCACATGCGGATGCGCAAGCTGCGCGGCCCGCACATGAAGAAGTCGATGCCGTTTGAGCCGTTCCGCACCCACACCCAGCCGGTGAACCTCTCAGACCTCGAGGCGCGCTTCGAGGCCGGCGCCGTGGTCACGGTCGAGACGCTCAAGGGCGCGGGCCTGGCGACCCGCAAGCAGATTCCGGTCAAGGTGCTCGCCAAGGGCGAGATCACCAAAGCGCTCACCGTGCACGCCCACGCCTTCAGCGGCGCGGCGCGGCTGGCCATCGAGGCCGCCGGCGGTGCCTGCCAGGTCGTCGAGTAGCGAGCGGACCGCAGTCTCGTGATCGCCACGATCCTCGGAGCGTTCAGGGTCGCGGACATCCGCAAGAAGATCGCGTTCACCGCCCTGGTGCTCGCGCTCTACCGGCTGGGAACCCACATCCCGGCCCCGGGGATCAACCCCAAGGCGGTTTCGGCGATCTCCTCCCAGCTGGGCGGCAACAGCGTGCTCGGGCTGCTCAACCTGTTCTCCGGTGGCGGTCTGGGTCGGATCGCGCTGTTCGCGCTCGGCATCATGCCGTTCATCACGGCCTCGATCATCCTGCAGATCCTGCAGGTCGCCGTGCCAACGCTGGAGAAGCTCTCCAAGGAGGGTGAGGTCGGACAGCAGCGGATCACCCAGTACACGCGCTATCTCACCGTCGGTCTCGCGTTCGCGCAGTCGATCGGCTACGTCTTCCTGTTCCGCTCCTTTCAGAAGAGCGCCGGGGTGCAGCTGATCTCCGACTTCAACCTCGGCAAGGTCTTCATCATCGTGCTGTCGCTCACCGCGGGCACGATCCTGCTCATGTGGCTGGGCGAACTCGTCACCCAGCGTGGCATCGGCAACGGGATCTCGCTGCTCATCTTCGCCTCGATCGTGTCGCGCATCCCGGGCGGCATCAGCGCCTGGTGGCGCAACCCCAACCAGGAGTTCAAGGTGATCATGCCGTTCATCGTCGTCGCCGTCGTGGCCGCGATCGTGTTCGTGCAGGAGGGCCAGCGCAAGATCCCCGTCCAATACGCCAAACGCGTGATCGGCCGCCGCATGACCCAGGGCGGGCAGACCTACCTGCCGCTGCGCGTCAACATGGCCGGCGTCATCCCCGTCATCTTCGCCGCCTCGGTGATGGCGATCCCGCCGACGATCGGGCAGCTGATCGGACAGAACCGCAACGACTTCGGCACCCGTCTGGCCAACTTCTTCAACCCCCAGGGGTGGCATTACGTCCTCGGCGAGACGATCCTCATCATCGTCTTCACCTACTTCTACACGGCGGTGACGTTCAACCCCGTCGACCAGGCCGACAACCTGCGCAAGGCGGGCGGGTTCATCCCCGGGGTGAGACCGGGGCGGCCGACCGCCGAGTTCCTCGACCGCATCCTGGCCCGGCTCACGTTTCCCGGCGCGCTCTTCCTGGCTGCGATCGCGGCATTGCCGACGATCCTCATCAACCAGACGTCCGCCAACTTCTTCTTCGGCGGCACCTCGATCCTGATCGTCATCGGGGTCGCGCTGGACACGATGAAGCAGCTCGAGGCCCAGTTGATGATGCGCAACTACGAGGGCTTTCTCAAGTAGCGCGGCGACGTGCCGGCTCGCCCCGCGTGGGCGCTGAGTCGCCGCCCACCGGCCGTCACCGCCGACCGCCGGCCGGTACAGTGCCGGGATCGCCATGGCAGCCGAGCTCAATCTCATCCTCGTCGGCCCCCCCGGGGCCGGTAAGGGCACCCAGGCCGCGCGCCTGCGCGAGGACTTCTCGCTGCCCTACGTCGCGACCGGCGACATGCTGCGTGCACACGTCAAGGAGGAGACCGAGCTGGGTCATCAGGCCAAGGCGTTCATGGACGCCGGCGACCTGGTCCCCGACGATCTGATCGTCGCCATGGCCCGCGAGCGCCTGGCGCAGCCCGACGCCCAGGAGGGGTTCCTGCTCGACGGCTTCCCGCGCACGAGCGGTCAGGCCGACGCGCTCGCCGAGATGCTCAGCGGCCTCGGCCGTCAGGTGAGCGCCGCGCTGCTCATCGACGTGCCCGACGAGGAGCTGATCCGGCGCCTCGCCGGCCGGCGGATGTGTGTGAAGGCGGGTCACAACTACCACGTCGAGTTCGACCCGCCCAAGCACGAGGGCGTCTGTGACCAGGACGGATCGCGGCTGATCCAGCGCGACGACGACACGCCGGAGGTGATCGAGCGCCGGCTCGCCGTCTACCACGAGCAGACCAAGCCGCTGGTCGACTACTACGACCGCCAGGGTCTGCTGCGCCGGATCGACGGGACGCGCTCCCCGTCGGAGGTCCATGACCACGTGCGGGCCGTGATCGCGACCCTGCGTCTGCAGGACGAGGTCTGAAGGCCCCGGTTGCATGAGTCGACGGGGTCTGGCCGTCGGCGGCCGGGTCGGGTCGGGCCTCGACTCATGAGAGCACCGCGTACTAGATTTCAGCGGCGATGATCGTCAAGAAGAGCCCCGAGGACATCGAGCGGATGGCAGCCTCCGGCGCCCTGCTCGTGAAGACCATGAACCTGCTCGCGGGCAAGATCCGCCCGGGGGTGACGACCGCCGACCTCGACCGGGCCGCCGAGAAGTTCATCCGCTCCCAGGGCGCGGTCCCGACGTTCAAGGGCTACCGCGGGTTCCCGGGCTCGATCTGCGCCTCGCCCAACTCGATGGTCGTCCACGGGATCCCCGGTCCCTACACCCTGGCCAAGGGCGACATCATCTCCGTCGACCTCGGGGTGACGCTCGACGGGTGGGTCGCGGACGCCGCCCGGACGTTCCCCGTCGGGGCGGTGAGCCCCGTCGCCGAGAAACTGCTCGACGTCACCCGCGAGTCGCTGATGCTCGCGGTGCCGGAATGCCGCGTCGGCAACCACCTCGGGGACATCGGTCACGCGGTCCAGTCCCACGTCGAGGCCAACGGCCTGTCGGTCGTGCGCTCCCTCGTCGGGCACGGGGTGGGACGCGACATGCACGAGGATCCCCAGATCCCCAACTACGGCGAGCCGGGAGCCGGGGTGGCGCTGGAGGAGGG
>CAZZWJ010000140.1:6594-7506 GCA_964657875.1 uncultured Solirubrobacteraceae bacterium | reverse complement strand
CGAGCCTGAGCCCGCCACCGCCGAACCGGTCGCCGCCGAGCCCGAGTCTGAGCCGGCTGTCGAGACACCCGCCCCTGAGGTTGAGGCGCCCGCCCCCGCCGCCGAGGCGCCCGCCGGCGATTCCGGCGACGAGGAGGAGATCGCCCCCCGCGTCCGCCCGGAGATCCCCGGCGCCGACCTCACTCCCGACATCGTCTCCGACGGCGAGGAGTACCTCGACGCCGAGGCCCGCGCCGCCGCCGAAGCCGAGGCGGAAGCCGCCGCGGCCGCCGGCGACGACGATCCCGACGCCCACAGCCAGCCGATCGCCGACGCGGCGATCGATCTCGCCTCCGGCGCCCGATACGTGGCGACCGGCAAGCGCAAGAGCGCCGTCGCCCGCGTGATCCTCAAGCCGGGAACCGGCAGCTACCTGATCAACGGCAAGCCGCTGGACGACTACTTCCCCCGTGCGACCCTGCAGCGGGTCATCCGCCAGCCGCTGGAGACGGTCGGCTACGAGGCGCGGATGGACGTCGTCGCCCGGATGCACGGCGGCGGAGTCGCCGCGCAGGCCGGCGCGCTGCGCCACGGGATCTCCAAGGCACTGCTCGAGGCCGACCCGAACCTTCGCGGCGAGCTCAAGCGTCGCGGCTTCCTCACCCGTGATCCGCGGGTCAAGGAGCGTAAGAAGGCCGGGTTGAAGAAGGCCCGTAAGCGGCCGCAGTTCTCCAAGCGCTAGACGCGCGTCCCGCGTCATGACGCGCGAGCTGTTCGGAACCGACGGAGTTCGGGGCCGGGCGGGGGAGTTCCTCACCGCCGAGCTCGCGCTCGCCCTCGCGCGCACGGCGACCACCCGTGCGCCCCACACCGACGAGATGCGTCCCGGCGTGCTCATCGTCCGGGACACCCGCGAGTCGGGGGAGATGCTCG
>CAZZWJ010000140.1:2856-6584 GCA_964657875.1 uncultured Solirubrobacteraceae bacterium | reverse complement strand
GCGATCGCCGCCGGCGTCACCGCCGCCGGTGGGGACGCGCTCCTCGCCGGCGTGCTGCCGACCCCGGCGGCGCCGCTGCTCGTCCGCCGCCACGGCCTGTCGATGGCCGCCGTCATCTCGGCGTCGCACAACCCCTACGAGGACAACGGCATCAAGCTGTTCGGTGCCGACGGCTACAAGCTCGACGACGCGACCGAGCACGAGATCGAGGCCGCCCTCAACGACGCTGCCGCCGGCCCCGCCAACCCCGCCGACGGGATCGTGATCGGCCGCGTGCACCCTCTGCACGGCGCCCTGGAGGACTACCTGCGCGAGCTGCACAGCCGCTTCGCCACCCTGAATCTCTCCGGGCGCCGGATCCTCCTGGACTGCGCCCACGGCGCCACCTACGAGGCCGCGCCGGAGATCTTCCGCCGCCTCGGCGCCGAGGTCGACGTGCTCGCCAATCAGCCCGACGGGCGCAACATCAACGCCGGTTGCGGCTCCACGCACATCGACACGCTCGCCGAGCGCGTCCGGGACGGCGGCCACGAGCTCGGCTTCGCGTTCGACGGCGACGGCGACCGCGTGCTCGCCGTGGACGGGGACGGCACCGTCGTCGACGGCGACGAGCTCGTCGCGCTCGCCGCGCTGCATCTGCATCGCACCGGTGGCCTGGCCGGCGGCGGGGTGGCGGTGACGGTCATGACCAACTACGGATTTCACACCGCGATGGCCGCTGCCGGAGTGCAGGTGGCCACGACCTCGGTCGGTGACCGCTACGTCTTGGATGAGCTGCGCCGGCGCGGCTGGACGCTCGGCGGTGAACAGTCCGGCCACATCATCGAGCTCGGCTTCGGGCCCTCCGGCGACGGCATCGCGAGTGCCCTGCTCACGCTCGAGGCGCTGGGCGAGCGGGATCTGCGAGACCGCGACGGGATGCAGAAGCTGCCTCAGCGGCTCATCAACATCCGCGCCGTCGATCGGTCGGCGCTGCTGGGGACGATGGCCGCGGATGCGCTCGTGGAGGCGATTCGCCGTGAATCGGAGGGGTTGCAGGGACGCGGGCGGGTGCTCGTGCGGGCATCGGGGACCGAGCCGCTCATCCGAGTCATGGTCGAAGCGCCGAGCAGCGCGGAGACCGACGCGGTGTGCGAGCGCCTCAGCGGAGAGGTGCGCACCGAGCTCGGCGACCGTCTCGCGGCGTAGCCGCCGCCCACCGCCGACCGCGCCCACCAGCCCCCCGGCACCGGCAGGACATCCGGCGTCGACGGGCGAAGTACATTCAGAGGGCGCTCTCCGCCGCGCGCTGCCGGTTTCAGCGACCGTCGGCTGCCGGTGCCACCACACTTTCAGGAGGACATGCGCATGTGCGGCATCGTCGGCTACGTCGGACCCCGGAAGGCCCGGCCGCTGCTGTTGGCGGGCCTCGAGAAGCTCGAATACCGCGGCTATGACAGCGCCGGGATCTCGGTGCTCGACGGTCACACCATCGACGCGGTTCGCGCGGTCGGCAACCTGGGGGCGCTGCGGGTCGCGATCGCCGAGCGCGAGCACCAGACCGCGAGCGCTCATCCGGCCGTGGACCCCACCGCCGCACCGCCGTACGCCGACGGTGGCGTCGCACTCGCCGAGACCCCCGTCGCCCACACCGGCATCGGCCACACGCGCTGGGCGACCCACGGTCGGGTCACCGAGGAGAACGCCCACCCGCACTTCGACACCACCGACAGCGTTCACATCGTCGTCAACGGGATCGTCGAGAACTACATCGCGCTGAAGGCGCGGCTGACCGCGGAGGGCGCCCACTTCACCTCTGAGACCGACGCCGAGGTCATCGCCCATCTCGTCGCCCACCACGACGAAGGGGATCTCGTCGCGGCCGTCCGCGGTGCCTTCGGCGAGCTGCGCGGCCACTACGCGTTCGTGGCCATGAGCGCGCACGATCCCGGACTGCTGGTGGCGGCCCGTCGCGAGTGCCCGCTGATCATCGGTGTCGGCGACGGCGAGCACTTCATCGCCTCGGCGATTCCCGCGTTCCTGCGCGACACCCGCCGCGTGCAGTACATCGCCGACAACGAGATCGTCGCCGTGCGGGCCGACGCCACCGAGTTCTCCGACGCCCACGGCGAGCCCGTCGACCGTGAGATCACCGAGATCGACTGGGACACCGACACGGCCGAGAAGCAGGGCTATGAGACGTTCATGCTCAAGGAGATCCACGAGCAGGCCGACGCCGTCGCCGAGACGATCGGCGAGCGGGCGGCTCGCGGCTGGGGAGTCGACCTCGGGATCCTCGGTGACTCCGCGACGCCGATCGACGACGCGTTCATGGCCCGCTGCCGGCGGGTGGTCATCGTCGCCTGCGGGACCGCCTACCACGCGGGGCTGATCGGTCGCTACGCGATCGAGCAGTGGGCCCGGGTGCCGGTCGAGGTCGAGGTCGCCTCCGAGTACCGCTACCGCAACCCGATCGTCGGCAACGACGATCTCGTGATCGGCATCTCACAGTCGGGGGAGACGCTCGACACGCTGGTGGCGATGCAGACCGCCCGCGCCCGCGGCGCCCGGGTGCTCGCGCTCACCAACGTGATGGGCGCCCAGATCACCCGGGAGGCCGACGGCGTGCTCTACACCCGCGCCGGACTGGAGATCGGCGTCGCCGCGACCAAGACGTTCGTGAGCCAGATCACCGCGATGTACCTGACCGCGCTGCGTCTGGCCGAGGTCCGCGGCGTCATGGATCGGGCCGCGCTCAAGCCGCCGCTGTCGGACCTGAAGCGCCTGCCGAACATGATCAGCGAGTTCATGGAGCGCGACGCGGCGCCGATCCGGATGATCGCCGCCTCCGTCTACGAGGCCGAGTTCTTCATGTACCTGGGTCGCCACATCGGCCTGCCGGTGGCGCTGGAGGGTGCGCTGAAGCTCAAGGAGATCTCCTACATCGCCACCGATGCCTACGCCGCCGGTGAGATGAAGCACGGCCCGATCGCGCTGCTGGACCAGAACACGCCGGTCGTCGTCGTCGCCACCGACTCCCCGGTCCGGGACAAGCTCGTCTCCAACATCCAGGAGGTCCGCGTGCGCGGCGCCCGGGTGATCGCGGTCGCCACCGAGGGCGACGACGAGATCGGCGAGCATGTCGACGAGGTGATCTGGGTGCCGCGCACCGACTGGATGCTCGCGCCGCTGCTCGCGGTCATCCCGCTGCAACTGCTCGCCTACAACATCGCGCGGCTGCGCGGTCTCAACGTCGATCAGCCGCGCAACCTCGCCAAGACCGTCACCGTCGAGTGACGCGCACCCCGAGTCCGCTCGAGGGGCCTCCCGGAGTGGGTCTGGACCTGTTGGAGATCGATCGCCTCGAACGGGCCCTGGCCCGTCGCCCGCGACTGGCCCAGCGGGTGTTCACCGACGGCGAGCGCGCCTACGCGCAGGCCCGTGCGCGCCCGGGGCAGCATCTCGCCGCGCGGTTCTGCGCCAAGGAGGCGGTCGCCAAGGCGCTGGGGCTCAGCCACTGGGAGTGGCATGACGTCGAGGTGCTCTCCGACGGCGCCGCGCCCGCGGTCGCACTGCACGGCACGGTCGCCGACCGCGCCGCCGCGCTTGGGGTCCGTGGCGTGCGGATCTCCCTCACCCATACCCGCGGCCAGGCCGGCGCGGTCGCGATAATCGAGACCTGATGACCGAACTGCCCCCCTGGATCACCCCACTGCCCGACGCCGCCCAGCAGCGCGCCCTCGACGCCT
>CAZZWJ010000140.1:0-2846 GCA_964657875.1 uncultured Solirubrobacteraceae bacterium | reverse complement strand
GACCTCGAGATCCCGTCGACCGAGCTGATGGAGCGGGCCGGCGGCGGGCTGGCCGAGGTCATCGACGGCCGGGGCGTGAGCGGCCGGATCGCGGTCGTGTGCGGTCGGGGCAACAACGGTGGCGACGGGCTCGTCGCGGCGCGTTGGCTGCGGGGACGCGGCCACCAGGTCGACGTGCTGCTGCTCGTGCCCGACGAGGAGCTCACCGGCGATCCGCGCATCAACCTCGACCGCCTGTCCGGCGAGCCGGCTCGGCGGTTCACCACCGAGGCGCTCAACGGCGCCGCGCTGATCCTCGACGCGATCTTCGGCACCGGCTTTCGTCCCCCGTCCGGGGCGCGTGGCGGCGAACCCGAGGATCTCGCCGCCGCCGCGATCGCGGCGATCAACCGCGCCGCGCAGGCCGGGGTCGACGTCATCGCCTGCGACGTCCCCAGCGGGGTCGACGCCTCGACGGGCGAGGCGGCCGAGACCGCCGTGCACGCGACCGCGACCGTCACCTTCAGCGCCGGGAAGCCGGGGCTGTGGATCAACCCCGGCAAGACCCACGCCGGCGAGGTGAGCGTCGTCGACATCGCCATCCCCCCGGGCGGGCCCGCCGAGCCGCAGGTGGGGCTGATCGACCCCGAGGTCCTCTCCCGGATCCCCGTCCGCGGGCAGGAATCGACGAAGTTCGCGGCCGGGGCGCTGCTCGTGTGCGGCGGCAGCGCCGGGCTCACCGGCGCCCCCAGCCTCGCCTGTGAGGCCGCTCAGCGGGCCGGTGCGGGCTACGTCACCGCGCTCGTCGCCGCTTCGCTGAGCCTCGTCTTCGAGCAGCGGCTGCTGGAGGCGATGTCGGTCGCGCTGCCCGACGATGGCGGCGCGCTGCTGCCCCGGGCGCGGGAGATGATCCTGCAGCGCACCAGCCGCGCCGACGCGCTCGTGCTCGGCCCCGGCCTGGGCCGCGACCCCCGCACCCAGAAGCTCATCCGGCGGGTCGCCGCCGAGGCCGAGCTCCCGCTGCTCATCGACGCCGACGCCCTCAACGCCCACGCGGGACGGCTCGCCGACCTCGCCCAACGGCCCGCGGCGACGGTGCTCACCCCGCACGCCGGGGAACTCGCGCGGCTGCTGGAGATCGACGCCACCGAGGTCGCCGCCCACCGTCTCGCCCGGGTGCGGGAGGCGGCGGCGCAGTCGGGCGCGGTCGTCGTCCTCAAGGGCGATGACACGCTCGTCGCCGAGCCCGGAGGGCGGGTCGCGGTGAGCCGTGGAGGCTCCTCGGCGCTCGCCACCGCCGGCACCGGCGATGTCCTGTCGGGGATCATCGGGGCGTATCTGTCCAAGCGCATGGACCCGTTCACCGCCGCCTGCGCGGGGGTCCTCGTCCACGCGCGCGCAGGTCGCCTGGCCGCCGCGGAGATCGCCGTCGAGGGTGTCATCGCCCGGGACGTGATCGAGCTCATTCCGCGGGCGCGGGCCGGCGCCACGCGGTCGGTCTGACGCCGATCCGCGTGCACCGCGCCCTGGCCGAGATCAACCTCGCGGCGACCCAGCGCAACACCGCGCGGCTGTGTGCGACCCTCACCGGGGGGGCGAGCCTGTGCGCGGTCGTCAAGGCGCGCGCCTCCGGCCACGGGGCCACCGAGGCGGCCCGGGCGGCGCTGGCCGGCGGGGCGAGCTCACTCGCCGTGGCCACCGCCGACGAGGCCGCCGCCCTGCGTCGCGCCGGGCTCACCGAGGTCCCGGTGCTCGTGCTCGGGGCACTGTCTGAGGCCGAGCTCGAGACGGCGCTCGGCGCCCGGGCCGAGGTCGTCGCCTGGGATGCGGGCTTCGTCACCCGGCTGGAGGCGGCGGCCCAGCGCTTCGCGCACCCCATCCGGGTCCACGTCAAGCTCGACACCGGACTCGGGCGGCTGGGGACCCGCGACCTGCCGGCGGCGATCGCCGTCGCCGAGACCGTCCACGGCAGCGACGCGCTCACCCTGCACGGGGCGATGACCCACTTCGCGACCGCCGACGGGGACCTCGACTTCCTCGAGCTCCAGCTGCGGCGCTTCGCTCCGTTCGTGGCCCGGCTGCGGGAGCTCACGCCGGTGATCGCCCACGCCGCCAACAGCGCCGCGACGCTGCGCGCCCCCCACAGCCACCTCGACATGGTCCGCTGCGGGATCGCGCTGCACGGCTGTGACCCGATGAACGGCGACCCCGATGCTCACGGCCTCGAGCCGGCGCTCACGCTGTCCTCCTACGTGGCGGCGGTCAAGCGCGCCGAGCCCGGGGACTCGGCCGGCTACGGGCGGCGCTTCGTGGCCGGCCGCGCGACGTGGATCGCGACGCTGCCGATCGGCTACGGCGACGGGTTGGGGCGCGCCCACACCGACCACGGCGAGGTGCTCATCGGAGCCGGGCGCTACCCGATCGTCGGCACCGTCTCGATGGACAACGTCACCGTCGACCTCGGTCCCGGCGACGCGCCGCCGGCCGTCGTGGGGGAGGCGGCGGTGCTCATCGGTCGTACCGGGACGCACCGGATCACCGTCGAGGAGTTCGCGCGCCGGACCGGCACGATCCACCACGAGGTGCTGTGTGCGATCTCCGACCGCGTCACCCGGCGCTGGCACCGCGACGGTGAGCCGGTCGACGGATGAGCGCCTCCGATCCGCTCACCGTCCTCGCCCAGGTGGCGGGGGAGCGTCCGGCGTGGTTGGTCGGCGGAGCGGTGCGCGACCGCCTCCTGGACCGCGCGACCACCGACTTCGACGTCGTCGTCGACGGCGATCCCGAGCCGCTGGCCCGCGCGGCGGGCCGCGGCGCCGGCGGGCATGCCTTCGCCCTGTCACCGGCGTTCGGCGGCTGGCGGGTCG
>CAZZWJ010000139.1:0-7552 GCA_964657875.1 uncultured Solirubrobacteraceae bacterium | reverse complement strand
AGAACGCACGTTACTTCACCGGACGAGCCGACGGGCTGCGCCTGCCCACCGGCGGTGCGCGCACGGTGGTGTCGGTGCGCGCGGTGAGCGCGACGACTGCGCGCGTCGGGCCGGCGGCGCGGCGCGTGCTCGCGGCCGGTGCGCACCGCACCCGTCGCCGCGGCCGCGTCGCCGGACCGCGGCGGGCCCCGGGCGTCTAGCGCCCGGGCTCGGCGAGCGGGAGGTCGACGACCGGGGCCTCGGCGGCGGTGAGGCTCTTCGCGCGCTCGAGGTCCTCGGCGCTCGGCGGCGTGCCGCGCAGCGGCCGCGTGGGTGCCCCCGGGGCCGTGATCGCGGCGCGCACGAGGTCGAGCTGGCGCATCCCGATCGCCGGGTCGATGTGCTGGAAGGAGCGCGCCGCCTCGCACACCCCCTTCACCAGAAGCACGACGTCGACGCCGCTGATGTCGCTGCGCACCGCGCCGGCGGCCTGGGCGCGCGCGAGCAGCGCGTCGATCGCGGCGACCATCTCGTGGTGGGCGCCGCGGATCTCGGGGTTCGCCATCCAGGCGTCGTCGAGCGCCTCGAAGAGCGCCTTGTCGGTCTGCTGGCGCTCGAGCGTCGTGTCGATCAGCTCGAACAACGCGTCGGCGGCGTCGGGGGACTCCAGCGCCTTTCGGGCGCGGTCGACCGACTCCTGAATGCGGTCGACGACGACGGCGGCGACGAGCGCCTCCTTGGAGGGGAAGTTGCGAAACAGGGTGGCGCGGCCGACCCCCGCGCGCTGCGCGATCTCGGCGACGCCGACGTCGAAGCCGCGCTCGCTGAACATCTCGGTCGCGGCTTCGATGAGTCGCCGCCGGTTGCGCTCGGCGTCGGCTCGAAGCCGCCGGGGCTCCTCCATCGCCGGATTGTCCCACGCGGCGGCCCGGGAGAGCCCCGGGCCGCCGTCGTGGGACGCGCGCGGGTCGCTCATGCCCCGGCCGGCAGCGCCTCGCCGGTCGCGCTGAGCTCGCGCTCAACCGCGGCCATGTGCGTGCGCCGCAGGCCGAAGGCGAGCAGGCCCGCGGCGAGCGCGAGCATGATCGCCCCGATCAGGAAGGCGAGGTGATAGCCCGACACCTCGGCACTGAGCTTCGCGGCCACGCCGGTTGCCCCGTGCAGCGCCGACGAGGCCTGACTGGCCGACGCCGAGGCCATGATCGCCAGGCCGAGTGACCCCCCGACCTGCTGGGCGGTGTTGAACAGGCCCGAGGCCAGTCCGGCGTCGGCGCCCGGCAGTCCGCTGGTGCCGAGCAGCGTGAGCGGCACGAACGCGAAGCCCATCCCGAGCGTGAGCGGAATCAGCCCGACGAGCAGCTGGCCGGCGTAGCTGCCGTGGACCGACAGACGCAGCAGCAGCACCATCCCGACCGCCCCGAGCACGACTCCGAACAGGCCGACGACGCGGACGCCGAGGCGGGAGATGATGCCCTGGGCGATGCCCGCCCCGATCATGATCATCGCCGTCGCCGGCAGGAACGCCAGACCGGCCTTCAGCGGGCTGTAGCCGAGCACGTCCTGGACGTAGAGCGAGACGAAGAAGAACATCCCGAACATCGCCGAGGCGACGAGCAGCAGGCTGGAGTCGGCGACCGCGAGCGAGCGGATCCGCAGGATCCCGAGCCGCATGAGCGGCGCCTTGCTGCGGTGCTCGATGACCACGAACGCGGTGAGCAGCGCGAGCGCGACCACGTAGAGCGCGATCGTGCGCCCCGCCCCCCAGCCCCACACCTGGGCCTTGACGATCGCGAACACGAGCACGACGAGACCGCCGGTGACGGTCACCGCGCCCGCGAGGTCATAGGCGCGGCGCGCGACGTCCAGCCGCGACTCGACGACGAAGCGCAGCGCGAGCAGGATGGTGACGATCCCGACGGGGACGTTGACGAAGAAGACCCAGCGCCACGAGGCGAGGTCGGTGAGCACGCCACCGGCGAGCAGGCCGACCGCGGCGCCGCCGGCGGCGATCGCCGACCACACGCCGAGCGCACGGGTGCGCTGGGAGCCGTCGGTGAACGTCGTGGTGACGATCGACAGCGCGGCGGGGGAGACGAGCGCGCCGCCGAGGCCCTGCAGGGCGCGGCCGGCGATGAGCATCCCCGAGGTCTGCGCGAACCCGTTGATGAGCGAGGCGACGGTGAACAGGGCGACGCCGGCGACGAACAGGCGCTTGCGTCCGAGCAGGTCGGCGGCGCGGCCGCCGAGCAGCAGGAAGCCGCCGAAGACGAGCGTGTAACCGTCGACGACCCACTGCAGGTTCGCGGCGGAGAAGTGCAGCCCGCGCTGGACGGCGGGCAGCGCGATGTTGACGATGCTCGAGTCGAGCACGACCATGAACTGGGCCAGGCAGGCGATGACGAGCACCAGCCAGGGGTTGATCGTTCGGCCGGCGCCGGGCGGCGCGACGGAAACGGTCGGAGCGGTTGCGCTCACGGGCAGGGCCTCCTACGAGGGGGTCGGCGGGCAGAGGAGAGAGTGAAGCGGACCATCGGGTCCGCTTACCGTAGCAGCAACCGGACCGTAGAGTCCGTTTAACTTTGGTGAACGGCGGCCCCACCGATCGGACCCCTCGTACTAGCATCGCCAGCGTAAGAATCGATACGAGAGAAACGATGCACTCCGCCGAGGGCGGAGCAGAAGGGGTTTCACATATGACTGACGCTGCCATGACGCGCGTCTCCGTCGACATCGAGGGCAAGGAGTTCTCCTTCGAGACCGGCAAGCTGGCCAAACAGGCCTCCGGGTCCGTCGTCGTCCGGGTGGGCGAGACGATGGTGCTCTGCACCGCGACCGCCGGCAACCTGCGCGACGTCGACTTCCTGCCGCTCACCGTCGATGTCGAGGAGCGGATGTACGCCGCCGGGAAGATCCCCGGCTCATTCTTCAAGCGCGAGGGCCGCGCCGGGGAGAAGGCGACGCTCACCGCGCGCCTCATCGACCGGCCGATCCGGCCGCTGTTCCCCAAGGGCTGGCGTTATGAGACGCAGCTCGTCGCCCTGCCGATGTCGGTGGACCATGTCAACCCGTACGACATGCTCGCGATGAACGGCGCCTCCGCGGCGCTGATGCTCTCCAACATCCCGTTCCCGACGCCCGTGGGCGCGGTCCGGGTCGGCAAGATCGACGGCAACTTCGTCGTCAATCCCAACGAGGAGGACCTGCTCGAGAACGCCGAGCTCGACCTCATCGTGGCCGGTACCGACGAGGCCATCCTGATGGTCGAGGCCGGTGCCAACGAGATCCCCGAGGCCGAGATCCTCGACGCCCTGGACATCGCGCACGAGTCGATCAAGAAGCTGTGCGCGGCCCAGTGGGAGCTGCGGGAGAAGGCCGGCAAGGAGAAGACCGAGGTCGACGTGCCCCAGGTCCACGCCGACCTGCTCGCCCAGATCAAGGGCTCACACGGCGCGGCGCTGGACACCGCGACCCAGGTGTTCGACAAGCTCGAGCGCCAGGCGGCGATCAAGGACGTCGAGGAGAAGGTCCTGGAGCAGTATTCCGGGTCTCCCGACGCCGACACCTACGCCGAGTACCGCTCAAACGCCCGGCGGGCGTTCGACAAGCTCGAGTCGACCTACATCCGCGAGCGGATCGCGGTCCAGAAGCTGCGTCCGGACGGGCGCGGCACCGAGGAGATCCGTCCGATCTCGATCGAGGTCGACGTCGCCCCCCGCACCCACGGATCGGCGCTGTTCACCCGCGGTCAGACGCAGGCGTTCTCGGTCGCCACGCTCGGCACCACGCGCGAGGAGATGCGCCTGGACACGCTCGGGCTGGAGACGCGCAAGTTCTACTTCCACCACTACAACTTCCCGCCGTTCTCGGTCGGGGAGGCGGGCTTCATGCGCGGCCCCAAGCGTCGTGACATCGGACATGGTGCGCTCGCCGAGCGCGCCCTGACGCCGATGATCCCGTCGCTGGAGGACTTCCCGTACACGATCCGCGTCGTCTCCGACATCCTCGAGTCCAACGGGTCCTCCTCGATGGCCTCGGTGTGCGGATCGACGCTGTCGCTGATGAGCGCCGGCGTGCCGCTGAAGGCGCCGGTGGCCGGCATCGCGATGGGCCTGATCAAGGAGGGCGACGACGTCGTCATCCTCACCGACATCGCCGGCGTCGAGGATCACCTCGGCGACATGGACTTCAAGGTCGCCGGCACCAAGGACGGGATCACCGCCCTGCAGATGGACATCAAGATCACGGGCGTCACGTTCGACATCATGCGTGAGGCGCTCGCCCAGGCGAAGGTCGCTCGCGAGTTCATCCTCGGCGAGATGAACCAGATCATCGATGCGCCGCGCAGCGAGCTGTCCAAGTACGCCCCCGGCATCTCCTCGGTGAAGATCGATCCGGAGAAGATCGGGCTGCTGATCGGCAAGGGCGGGGAGACGATCCGCGCCCTGCAGGAGGAGTTCGAGTCCCAGATCGACGTCAACGACGAGGGTCAGGTGCTCGTCTACGCCTCCAACCGGGAGCTGGGCGACGCGCTGGTGGCTCGGATCAGCTCGATGACCAAGGAGGTCGAGGTCGGCGACGAGTTCACCGGCAAGGTCGTCAAGACGACCACGTTCGGCGCCTTCGTCGAGCTCGCCAAGGGCACCGACGGGCTGCTGCACATCTCAAACGTCGCACCCGGTCGCCGTATCGCGACCGTGGAGGAGGTCCTCAACAAGGGCGACGAGGTGGCCGTCAAGGTCGTCGAGGTCGACCGTGAGCGGGGCCGCATCGGCCTGCGCATGGCCGAGGATCCCGAGGTCCAGGGCAAGAACCCCGAGGAGCTCAAGGCGGTTGCGGCCGCCGAGGCCAGCCGTCCGCGCAGCGGCGGCGGTGGTGACCGTGGCGGCGATCGCGGCGGAGACCGTGGGGGACGCGGCCGTGACCGCGACCGTGGCTCGCGCAACGGCGGCGGAGACCGTGGGGGGCGCGTGCGTGACAGCGACCCCGATCGGGCGTAGCGCACCGGCGCGTCCGGGCCTTCCCAGATCGTGCACGACAGCCACCGGCTGACGACCCTCGGGTCCGGCGTCCGGATCGTGACGGAGGCGATGCCCTCCGTCCGATCCGTGTCGCTCGGCCTGTGGATCGGCACCGGTTCGCGATATGAGTCAGACGCGCAGGCGGGGCTCTCCCACCTGCTCGAGCATCTCCTGTTCAAGGGCACCGAGCGTTATGAGTCGCTGCAGATCGATCAGATCTTCGACGGCATGGGCGCCGAGCTGAACGCCGGCACCGGCAAGGAGACGACCTCGGTCTACGCGCGGGTCATCGACGAGCACCTCACCGACGCCCTCGACGTGATGACCGACATGGTCTTCCGCCCCTCGCTCAACGACATCGACTCCGAGCGCGAGGTGATCCTGGAGGAGATCGCGATGTACGAGGACGATCCCTCCGAGAAGGTGTTCGACCTCATCGGGGAGACGACGTTCGGACCCGGTCCGCTGGGCCGGGCGATCATCGGCCGCGCCGAGGTCATCTCCGACACGCCGGCGAGCGAGATCGCCGCGTTTCACGCCGAGCGCTATCGGCCGCAGAACATCGTCATCTCCGCGGCCGGCGCCGTCGACCACGACGCGTTCGTGGCGCTCGTGCGCGAGCGGGTGCCGGATGCGGCGGCGGGGGGCAACGGCGGCGGTGGTGGCGGTCGGGATCTCGTGGCCGCGGCCACGCCGGCGGAGAGCCGCCGATTTGAGCGCAAGGACACCGAGCAGTTCCATGTCTGCCTCGGCGCCCTGGGGATCTCGCGCCACGACGACCGCCGCTTCGCGCTCCGGGTGCTGGACACGATCTTCGGCGGCACCTCCTCCAGTCGCCTGTTTCAGGAGGTCCGTGAGCAGCGGGGCCTCGCCTACGCGGTGTACTCGTTCACCAGCGGCTACACCGACACCGGTCAGGTCGGGCTCTACGTCGGCACCCGAGCCGACAACCTCGCCCCCGCGATGGAGGTGGTCGCGACTGAGCTGGAGCGGCTGCGCGCCGCGCCCGCGACCGCCGAGGAGCTGCACCGCGCCAAGGAGAATCTGAAGGGCCGGGTGGTGCTCGCCCTCGAGTCGACCGGCGCGCGGATGAACCGGCTGGGTTCGGAGATCCTCGCCGGCGAGGACCTGATGTCAATCGACGAGGTGACCGCCCGCATCGACGCGGTGTCCCAGGAGGACCTCGAGGGACTCGCCGCCGAGCTGTGGGCGCCCGAACGGATCTCGGTGGCCGGGATCGGACCTGACCAGGCGCGCTTTGACGCGGCGATCGCCGCGGTGGCGCCGGCCGCGAGCACCACGGGCTGATGGACCGGTCGATCCGGGTCGCCGTCGCCGGCGCCGCGGGCCGGATGGGGGAGGCGACGTGCGCGGCGGTGAGCGCGGCCGCCGACATGGAGCTCGTCGCCCGTGCCGATCCGGCACTCGGCAGGTCGGTCGGCGAGGCGCTCGACGCGGGCCCCGACGTGCTCATCGACTTCACGGTCCCGACGGCGGTCGTGGCCAACGCCCGGGAGGCGATCGCCGCGGGCGTCCACGTCGTCATCGGGGCGACCGGCTTCGCGCTCGCCGATCTCGACGGGCTGGGGGGGACCGGCGGGCGGGGCGCAACCGACCGTGGGCCGGCGAACGTGTTCGTCGCCCCCAACTTCGCGATCGGCGCCGTGCTCATGATGCGCTTCGCTGCCGAGGCGGCCGTCCACATGGCCGGTGCGGAGATCATCGAACTGCACCATGCGGCCAAGCTCGACGCGCCGAGCGGGACCGCGGCCCGGACGGCGCGCCTGATGGAGCAGGCCCGGGCGGACGCCGGCCTCACCGCCGCAGCCGCCCCCGGGGACGTGCCGATCCACTCGGTCCGCCTGCCGGGCCTCGTCGCCCACCAGGAGGTCATCCTCGGCGACGTCGGCCAGACGCTCACGATCCGCCACGACTCGATCGACCGGGAGTCGTTCATGCCCGGAGTGCTGCTGGCGGTGCGCCGCGTCGGCGGTCTCACGCATTCGCCGACGGTCGGGCTCGAGACCCTGCTGTTCGAGGATTGACGGCGGGCGGGGCGGATCGCCGCGTGGAGCTCGTCATCCGCGACCCGGTGTTCACCGAGCGGCTCGCGCTGCGTGGACTCCTCCCCGCCGATGCCGAGGACATGCTCGCCTACCGCTCCCTGGAGTCGGTGGTTCGCTACGTGCCCTTCGAGCCGATGGACATCGGCGAGATCCGGCGCCGGCTGAACGGATGGTGGTCACAGACGACGCTTCGTGATGACGTCGACGGGACCGGCCTGCTCATCGGGGTCGAGCGCCGGGACACCGGGACGCTCATCGGTGACGTCTCCCTGTTTCACCGCTCCGCCGAGCACCGCGGCGCGGAGATCGGCTGGCTGCTGCACCCCGATCACGGCGGTCGCGGCTTCGCCACCGAGGCCGCTCACGGCATCCTGCACCTCGCCTTCGAGCGCCTTGGGGTCCATCGCGTGGTCGCCCACGTCGACGCCCGCAACGGCCCGTCGCTGCGCCTGTGCGAGCGCCTCGGGATGCGCCGCGAGGCGCTGCTGG
>CAZZWJ010000138.1:0-7605 GCA_964657875.1 uncultured Solirubrobacteraceae bacterium | reverse complement strand
GCATCGGGCTCGGCACCTGCGGGTACGCGGGCGTCACCGGCTGCGGCGGCACCCGACTGCTCATCCACACGACGTCGGCGTCCGCGGGATCGAGCCCGGGCGCCGGCGGCGCACACCTGCCGATCCCCGACCTGGCGACCAAGAACACGACCCGCATCGACGGCTCGGGGCCGGTCGCCGATGCCGCGGGGGTCGCCCTCGCGGTGTTTCCCTCGGCGTCGGCCGGTGGTCACCCGACGGCGGTGACGCTCGCCCCGACCGACGACTGGGAGGCCGCGCTCGCCGCCTCGGTGCTGATGGCCGCTCCGATCCACGCCCCGGTGCTGCTGTCGGGCTCCGGCGGGCTGCCGCCGGTCACCGCCGAGGCGCTGACGCAGCTCGCCCCCACCGGCTCGGGCAACGCCAACGGCGCCAAGGTGATCCGCATCGCCGACGTGCCGGCGGCGCCCGGGAAGACCGCGAGCGCGTCGATCTCCGGCGCCGGGCCCTACTCCGTCGCCGCCGCCATCGACCGCTTCCAGGCCGCCGCCGCCGGCCATGAGAGCTCCGCCGTGGTGATCGCCTCGACCGCCCACCCCGCCTACGCGATGCCGGCGGCGGGCTGGGCGGCGGAGAGCGGGGATCCGATCCTGTACGTGAGCCCCACCGGGGTGCCGGCGGCCACCCGCCAGGCACTCGCCTCCGACGCCCACCCGCACATCTACGTCCTCGGTCCGCCGAGCGTCGTCAGCGCCTCGATCCTCGCCCGGCTGCGCCACTACGGGACGGTGAAGCGCGTCGGCGCCGACGGACCCGCGGCCAACTCGGTGGCGTTCGCCGTCTACCGCGACCCGGCGTGCCCGTCCGACGCGGCGTGCGCCCACATCCCCGGGTCCTTCGGCTGGGCGATGCGCAGCCCCGGCCACGGCTACACGCTGCTCAATGCCTCCCGCCCGCTCGACGCCGCCGCCTCGGCCGCCCTGTCGGGCAGCGGCGACTTCGGGCCGCAGCTTGTCGTCGACGATCCGACTACCCTTCCCAAATCCGTGCTCAACTTCTTTCTGAACTACGCGACGCCCGGCTACACGCAGCAGGGCCCGACCGTCGCGGTCTACAACCACGGATGGGTGATCGGCTCCCCCACGGCGGTCTCCGCTTCGGTGCAGTCAGAGCTCGACGGGCTGCTGCAGGCGATCCCCCAGTCATCGCGATGAGCTCCGCCGAGCATCCCGATCGGACCGCCGCCGGGCACGAGACGACCGTCGAGGACGTCCGTCAGCTGATGGGCGCCTCCACTCCCCACTTCGCCCTGCAGCTCAGCGACCGGATCACCAAGCTGATCCGCGATCTCCCCGAGGGGCACCCCGCCCGTCGGGAGGGCGAGCGCGAGATCGCGAGGCTGTCGCGGATCGCGTTCGTCGGCGAGGTCCGCGGCGAGCGCCTCGAGGATGGCCTCACGTCGATGCGCAGCCTCACCCGCGACGACGGCTGAGCCGTCGCGCCCGCGGTGAGCGACGATCGACATATCTCGGTGATCGGCCTCGGGCGGGTCGGTCTGCCGCTCGCCCTGTGCTTCGCCGACCGGGGCATGCACGTGATCGGGGTCGACCACGACCCGTCGGTCACCGGCCCGTTGCGCGAGGGCCACATGCCGTTTCAGGAGCCCGGCGCCCAGGAGATGCTCGACCGGGTGCTCGCGGCCGGGACCCTGGAGCTCGCCGACCGCGCCGAGGCGGCGGCCCGCGCCCCGGACATCGTGCTCACGCTCGGCACGCCCTCCTTCTCCCACGTCGAATCCGATCTCTCCCAGATCCGGGCCGCGCTGGATGATCTGCTGCCGCTGCTGACCCGGGGCCACGCCCTCATCCTGCGCTCGACGATCGCCCCCGGCACCACGGACTTCGTCGCCGGCTACCTGGAGAAGCGCTGCAACCTGCGCGTCGGCGAGGACGTGTTCGTCGCCCACGCCCCCGAGCGGATCGCCGCCGGGAAGTTCCTGGAGGAGATCACGTCGCTGCCGTGCATCGTCGGCGGGGTCGGCGAGGCGTCGACCGAGCGCGCGGCGGCGCTGTTTGCGGTCTTCGACGCGCCGATCGAGCGCACCACCCCGGTGCAGGCCGAGCTGGCGAAGATCTGGACCAACATCCTGCGCTACGCGACCTTCGCGCTGCCCAACCTGCTGATGATGGACTGCGAAAAGTACGGCGCCAACGTCTTTGAGGTGATCGACCTGATCAACCGCCGGTATCCGCGCGGTGGCATGGCGATGCCCGGGATGACGGCGGGCACCTGTCTGCGCAAGGACTTCGTCTTCTCCGAGGAGCGCTCGACGGCGCCGGGGATGCTGCTCGCCGTCTCGCGCGTCAATGAGGGCGTCCCGCTGTTCCTCGTGGAGGGGATCAAACGCCGGATCGGCCCGCTGCGCTCCCGCAAGGTCGCCGTGCTCGGCCTCACGTTCAAGCGCGACACCGACGACGAGCGCGATTCGCTGTCGCCGAAGCTGATCCGGCTGCTGGAGCGCGAGCTCGCCGACGTCGAGGTCTGCGACCCCCACGCCGCGACGCTCACCCAACCCCTGGCGGAGGCGGTGCACGACGCCGACGTGGTCATCGTCGCCACCAACCATTCGGCGTTTGAGTCACCGGCGGCGCGTGAGACGATCCTGCGGGGCGCAGGCGCGGAGTGCCTGCTCGTCGACCCCTGGAACAGCCTCGGGACCTCCCAGGTGTTCCTCTACGCCGCCGAGTCCGAGGGGCTCGCCGGGCCACCGCTCGCTCCCGCCGCGGCGCCGGCCCCACGATGACCCGCATCCTCGTCACCGGCGGCGCGGGCACGATCGGCACCGCCGTCGTGCGCCGGCTGCTCAACGGCGACGAGGGCTGGGAGGTGCGGATCGCCGACCACCGGCCCCCACCGCAGTGGATGCGCGACGGCTGTGAGTGGGTCGACGGGGACCTGCGCGACGGCGCGGTGGCGGCGCGGGCGGTGCGCGGCTGCACCCACGTGATCCACCTCGCGGCGATCGTCGGCGGGATCGCCAACTTCCACAAGCTGCCGCTCACCCTCACCGAGGTCAACAACGCGCTCACCGGGGCGGTCGTCCACGCCGCCGTCGACGAGCGCGTCGAGCGCGTCACCTACGTCTCCTCCTCGATGGTGTTCGAGCGGGCGTTTGAGTTCCCGACGACCGAGGCCCACGTCGAGGTCTGTCCCCCACCCCACTCCGCCTACGGCTTCTCCAAGCTCTCGGGCGAGATCTACGTGCGCGCCGCGCGGGAGCAGCACGGGCTGCGCTCCACGATCTGCCGTCCCTTCAACGCCTACGGGCCCGGTGAGCTGCCCGACCGCGACGAGCCGGGGATCGCCCACATGGTCCCGGACGTGATCGCGAAGGTGCTCGCCGGCCAGCATCCGCTGGAGATCTTCGGCTCCGGTGAGCAGACGCGCACGCTCACCCACGTCGACGACATCGCCGACGGGGTCGTCACCGCGACCGCCTCGCCGGCCGCCGAGAACGAGGCGTTCAACATCTCCGCCGCCGACGAGCTCACCGTCGCCGAGATCGCCCAGCGCATCTGGGTCGCCTGCGGCCAGGACCCCGCCGACTTCGAGCTCACCCATCTGCCGACGTTCGAGGTCGACGTCGTGCGCCGCTGGCCGTCGGTGAGCAAGGCCCGGGACCTGCTCGGCTGGGAGGCGCGGATCTCACTGGAGCAGGGGCTCGCCGACACCGTCGCGTGGCTGCGCGACGCGCACGTGTGACGTCGATGGCCCCATGATCCATCCCACGGCGCAGACGGGTTGGAGCGGACGGGGTGCCGAGGACTACGAGGCGGGTCGCCCCGGCTATCCGCGCGCGGCCGTCGAGTGGATCGGCGCCGAGCTGGGTGTCGGTCACGCCGGACCGAACGCGATCCTCGACCTCGCTGCCGGGACCGGCAAGCTGACCCGCGAGCTGGGGGTGCTCGGCGCCGAGGTGATCGCCGTCGAGCCGGTCGCGGCGATGCGGGCGCAGCTCACCGCGGCCGCTCCCGGGGTGCGGGTGCTGGACGGGACCGCGGAAGCGATCCCGCTCGGGGACGGCGCGGTGCACGCGGTCCTCGTCGCCCAGGCGTTTCACTGGTTCGACGTGCCCGCGGCCGCCGCCGAGATCGCCCGGGTGCTCGACCCGGAGGGCGGTCTGGCGATCGTGCGCAACGAGTGGGACGACGCGTTCCCCCAGCCGTGGGAGGACGAGCTGCGCCGCTATATCGACGGGGCGTCGGAGAAGCCCGAGACGCACGGACGCGACTGGCGATCCGCGCTCGACGCAACGTCTCTGTTCACGGCGTTCTCAGAGCGCGTCGTGCCCAACCACCGGCGCGGGGACCTCGTGACCCTGCTGCACCAGGTCGCCTCGATGAGCTTCATCGCCGCCCTGCCCGACGACGAGCGCGCCCGGGTGCTCGACGGCGCCCGCGAACTGCTGCTCGCCCACGGTCTGGCCCCCGGCGTCGAGGTGGCGGTCCCGATGCGCACGGTCATCCGCTGGGCGCGGGTGTGTCCGGCACCGTGATCGACTCCGCCACTCGCACCGACCGCATCGCCCGGTTGCGAGCCGCGATGGCCGACGCTGACGTCGCGCTCGCCGTGCTCGCGCCCACCGACAACCTGCACTGGCTCACCGGCTTCGCCCCGCTGTATGACGAGCGCGCCTGCCTGCTGCTCGTCGCGGCCGGCGGGGCGGCGATGGTGATGCCGTCGCTCAACGCCGAGCAGACCGCCGCCCACGTGCCGGAGCTCGCGCTCGTGCGCTGGGTCGACGAGCACGGACCCACCGCCGCGCTCGGTGAGGCACTCGCCGCCGCGGCCCCCGGGCCCGGAGCGGTCGCCGTCGACCCCGAGATGCGCGCCGATCACCTGCTCGCCCTGCAGGGGGTGCTCGGCCGGCGGCGCGTCGTCGACGGAGCCCCGCTGCTGGGCGGCCTGCGGGAGATCAAGGACGCGTCGGAGCTCTCGCGGCTCGCTGCCTCGGCCGAGGTCGCCGACCACGCCGTCCAGGCCGCGTGGGCGGCCTGCACACCGGGGGTGAGCGAGCGAGCGGTGGCCGAGGTGGTCGCCGGCGTGTTTCGCGAGCACGGCTGTGAGCCCGAGTTCGGGATCGTCGCCGCCGGCGCCCACGGCGGGTTTCCCCACCACGAGAGCGGAGCGAACGCCCTCGCCGCGGGCGACGCGATCGTCATCGATGTCGGTGGGATCCGCGACGGCTACCACTCCGACATCACCCGGATGGCGTTCCTCGGCGAACCGACGGCGCGCTACCGCGAGGTCCACGGGGCCGTGGAGGCGGCGGTCGTCGCGGCGATGGCGGCGACCCGTCCCGGCGCGAGCTGTGGTGAGGTCGACGCGGCCGCGCGCGGAGCGATCACCGCTGCCGGTTACGGCGAGTTCTTCGTGCACCGCACCGGCCACGGCCTGGGGCTGTCCGGCCACGAGGGCCCCTACGTGATGAAGGACTCAGACGTCGTCCTCGCCGAGGGCATGGTCCATTCGATCGAGCCGGGCATCTATCTGCCCGGGGAGTTCGGCGTTCGCCTGGAGGAGATCGTGCGGGTGACCGCCGACGGATGCGCGCGCCTCAGTGCGCTCACACGCGACGTACACGTCGTCAGCTGACCCCGCTTTGGACAAATGGTGCAACGACGGCGCCTTTGATCGTGCATTCGGTCGTTGCGTGAGTTGGGGTCTCGGGGTACGGTAACCACCCCCCGAGAAGAGGAGCCCGATGGCGACGTTTCCCGCGTCGGCCGACACCGGCCGAGCCGCCGCACCCGCCGCACCGGCGGCGCCGCAGTTGAAGAAGAATGCGATCGGCTACATCAGCAACATCGTCATCGGGGTCGCCTCGACCGCGCCCGCCTACAGCCTCGCGGCGACCGTCGGCTTCTTCGTGCTCATCACCGGGGTCGGGATCCACAGTCCGGCGATCATCGTCGTCTCCTTCATCCCGCTGTTCTTCATCGCCACCGCCTACAACGCGATGAACAAGGTCGATCCCGACTGCGGCACGACGTTCTCGTGGGTGACCCGGGCGATGAGTCCCAGCCTCGGGCTCGTCATCGGCTGGACGGTGATCTTCTCCGACATCGTCGTCAACGCCAACCAGGCGCAGATCGCGGGCTCATACGGCTTCCAGCTCTTCGGTCTCAACAACGCGGCGGCGAACACCCTCGACGTCGTCATCCTCGGCGTCATCTTCATCATCGCGCTCACCTGGATCTGTTGGCGGGGCATCGAGCTCTCCGCCCGGACCCAGCAGTTCCTGCTCGGCTTCGAGATGACGCTGCTCGTCATCTTCTCGGTGATCGCACTGATCAAGGCCTACACGAGCGGCCATTCGGCGTCGATGCACGTCCAGCTCGAGTGGTTCAACCCGTTCGGCATGTCGTTCGGCGCGCTCGTCGACGGGCTGCTGCTCGGAGTGTTCCTCTACTGGGGCTGGGACACCGGCGTCTCGGTCAACGAGGAGTCTGAGAACTCAAACGACGGCCCGGGCAAGTCGGCGATCGTCTCGACGGTCGTGCTGATCGGGATCTACCTCCTGGTGACCGTCGCCTCCCAGGCGTATGCCGGAACGAAGTACCTGGCCAACAACCCCAGCGACATCTTCGCCGGCGGCCTCTCCAGAGGCGTCCTCGGTCCGCTGCACCTCCTGCTCACGATCTCGGTGCTCACCTCGGCGACCGCCGCCACCCAGACGACGATCCTGCCCGCGGCCCGCCAGGCACTGTCGATGGGTCGCCGACATGCGATCCCGGATCAGTTCGCCGAGATCCACCCGCGCAACCTCGTCCCTGCCCGGGCGACGATCTGGGCCGGCGTGCTGTCGGTCATCTGGTTCGTGGTGATCAGCATCCTCTCGAGCAACGTGCTCGCCGACTGCGTCGCCGGCCTCGGCTTCCTGGTCTGCATCTATTACGGCTTCACGGGCTTCGCCTGCACCGTCTTCTACCGCCGCCAGGTCTTCAAGTCGGTGCGGAACTTCATCAGCCTCGCGGTGATGCCGTTGCTCGGCGGGCTCGCCCTGATGGGCGTGCTCGGTTATGGCGTCTACTACTACGGTCAGTCGGTCAACGACTCAAGCCCGCCGTTTCTCGGACTCGGCGTGCCGGACTGGATCGCGATCCTCGGCGTCGGCGGCGGCGTCGTGCTCGTGCTCGTGCGCCGCGTCCAGGCGCCGGCGTTCTTCCGCACGCCGCGTCAGCAGTACGGCGACGTGATCGAGACGGTGACGTCTGAGTCGGAGTTCGCGCCCGCCGACTCAATGCTCTGATTCCGGCGACCGAGCATCGCCGGTGGATGACCTCGCATCCGCCCGCGCCGCCGAGCTGGCGATCGCCCGGGGCGCGGCGACCGAGGTGCACGCGCTCGACGGCGGCTGGGTGCTGCGCCACTGCGGTCTGCCGGCGATCTGGGATCTGAACCGCGTCCACCTCACCGGGCCGGCGCCGCGCCACGCCGACGACCTGGAGGCGCTCGCCGATCGCTGGCTGACCGGCCTCGCTCACCACCGCGTCACCCTCGACGACGCTGCCGGCGCCGAGTCGCTGAGCGCCCAGCTCACCGCCGGTGGCTGGGAGCGCCGCC
>CAZZWJ010000137.1:0-7613 GCA_964657875.1 uncultured Solirubrobacteraceae bacterium | reverse complement strand
CGACTCCGGGCGCAGCGCGCTGAGCACCGGACCGACGAGCGCGACCGCCGTCGCCGCGATCGCCACGAGCATCATCCACGGCTTCACGTCACCCCAGTCGCCGAGCAGCAGCACGTAGCCGGGGATCGTGCACGTGGTGAACGACATGATGAGCGTCGTCCAGCCCGCGACCGCGGTCCACCGCTCACGACCGAGCGCGAGCACGACCCAGAACATCCCCCACAACACCGACCACTGCAGCCACAGCAGGCCCGTGGTCGTGGCGTGAAAGCGGGTGAACTCGGTGATCCCGAACGCGAGCGCGAGCATCGAGACCCATGCCGAGTACCAGCCCAGGCCGACGCCCGAGACGCCCGCCAGGTTGATGATCCCGACGTACAGGTAGGTGAAGCCGAACAGGAAGAGTCCGGCGTCGAGCAGGATCGCGTTGGCCGAGGTGGCGTGGGCGATCAGGTAGAACGGGACCACTGTCTGCAGGGCCCCGACGAACAGGTTGAAGACCGCGGCGCCGCGGGCGTCGATCTTGCCGAGGAACAGCAGACCGTTGATGAACAGCACGGCGCCGACGAACATGAGTCCGACGTTCGACATCGTCAACCGCCCCGATCAGTTGTAGGAGTCGACCGGCGGGAACCGGTCGTTGAGCAGGAAGTCGGCAGCGCGAGCCGCCTTGAAGTCGTGCGGGTTGTGCAGCGACAGCGTGCGGGCGTTGCGCCAGTGGCGATCAAAGCCGTACTTCTCGTCGACGCTGCCCGCACCGCACACCTGAAACAGGGTCGAGCCGGCGAACAGCGCCGCGTCGGACGCCGCCTTGCGGGCCTGGCCGGTGACGACCGACGCCTCACCGCGAGCACGCGCCTCGTCGGGCGTGCCGATCGCCGCCACGGCGACGTCGCACAGGTCGGCGGCCTTGAGCGTCAACAGCTCGGCCGCCTCGACCGCGATCTTCATCTCGCCGACGTGCAGCTGCACGTAGGGGTCCTCGGTGACCCGGTCGGCGGTGCTCTCATACCACAGCCGCGCCTTGGTGCGCAGGAACTCGACGGCGTCGCGCAGGGCGTTGATCGAGATCCCGACGAACACCCCGGTGTGGACCGCCTGGTAGTTGAGCGAGGTGACCGCACCGCCGCCACCGCCGTCGGAGTCGGGGCTCTCGAGGACGAGCTCGTCGGGGACGAACACGTTGTCGAAATCGGTGGTGCCGCTCGCCGTCGTGCGCTGCCCGAAGGCCGACCAGTCCTCGTGGATGGTGACGCCCTCGGCGTCCGTCGGGGCGAAGGACACGCGCACGTCATCGTCGGTCCCCTCCACCCGGCAGGGGCCGAAGGTGATGTCACCGGCGAGCGAGCCGGTGCAGTAGAACTTGCGCCCGTTCAGCCGCCAGCCGTCGCCGTCGCGACGCACGGTGGTCTTGAAGTCGTTCACCGACTTGGTGCCCCGCTCGGAGTAGGCGTTGGTGATCCACAGCTCGCCGGAGGCGAAGCGCGGCAGCCACCGGGCCTGGACCTCGGGGGAGGCGAACTCCTGGAGCAGGCGGATACCGCCGGTGTGCAGCTGGTACATCTGGCCGATGTTCGAGTCTCCGGAGGAGACCGCGATCACGACCTCCATGAGCTCGCGGAAGCTGCCGCCGTAGCCGCCGTGCTCGCGCGGGACCATCAGGCCCAGCAGTCCGCTGGCGCGGAACGCCGCGCACTGCTCGTAGGGAAAGCTCCGCTCGCGGTCGCGCTGCGCGGCGCCGGCGCGGAACTCCTCGCCGAGGCGGCGGGCCACTCCGACGGGGTCCTGCAGGTCGATGCCGGCGACCGGCGCCGGGGGTCTGTCGATGGTGGTCACGGTGAGAAGGCTCCTTGTCGATGATCTCGATCGAGATGGTCAAGATAGAGGCAATCTCAGCGCCCACCGACGGAAATCCCATGCACGCCGATAGGTGTGGGCTATCGCGCCAGTGCGGCCGGCCGCGTCACGCCGGCGAGCCCGAACTCGCTGCCCTCGGCGTCCGCGAGCGTCTGCGCACGCTCCAAGAACAGCCGGTGCAGCTCACTCTCAGAGCGACCGCGCGCCCCGGAGCGACGCCGGCGCAGCACGAGCTCGATCTCCCCATCGGGCGCGCCGGCGAGCGGGCGACAGGTGATGAAGCGGCCGCGTTGCAACGGGTCCCCGATCACGCTGAAGCGCGGCAGCAGCGTCACTCCGAGCCCCTCGGCAACCATCAGCTTGCCCATCTCCGCGCCGTCGGTCGAGTACGCGACGTCGGGCCGGCGCTCACCGAGCAGCCGGTGCAGGTAGCGGTGCATCAGGTAACCGGCACGCATGACGATCAGCGGCGCCGCGAGCAGCTCATCGACGGTCACCTCCGGGCAGGCGGCGAGCGGGTCATCCGGGCGCAGGCATACGACGGCGGGCCCGGCGATCAGGCGTACCGACTCGAGCTCGGGCGGCGCGTCATCGCCCGGCAGCGTGGTGACCAGCCCGAGATCGAGCGACCCCTCCCGCAGTCCGCGGTGGATCTCGGCCTCCTGGGCACCGACGACCTCCACCTGAGTGTCGGGGGAGACCTCGCGAAACGCGGCGATCACCGGGGTGAGCACCGGCGAGGTGCCCGCATTGACGGTCGCCACCCGGACCATCCGGGCGGTGCGATGGTGGGCGTCGGCGGCCCGGCGCAGACCGTCGACGGCATCCAGGACTCCCGTCACATGGGCCAGCAGCTCGCGGCCGTCGTCGGACAGGCTCGCGCCCGCGCGGCCGCGCTGGAACATCTCGATCCCGAGCTCGCGCTCGAGGTTGCGCACCGTCTCCGACAGCGCCGGCTGGGAGATGTGCAGCTCCTCGGCGGCCCGGCGAAAGGAACCGAGGCGGGCGACGGCGGCGGCGTATTCGAGCTGTTCGGTGCGCATGACGAGTCCGGGTCCGGCGGCGGAGAAGTGCTTCGACCTTGTCTATCATCTTTGTAGGGAATCCCGATCACGGGGCTTCCTATACCGATTTGACCGACCGCCCCCCAGCCCCGGATCCTCCATGCCATGACCGTCACCCTTCACTGGTTTCTGCCCACCAACGGCGACTCGCGCGCCGACCTCAGCCTCGGTAACGCCGTCGGCGTCGCCGGTAGCCGCGTCGAGGGCGAGAGCTCCGAACGCGCCCCCGACGTCGCCTACATGGGCCAGATCGCCCGCTCGGCCGAGCAGCTCGGCTTCGACGCCGCCCTCATGCCGACGAGCAGCTGGTGTGAAGACGGATGGGTGATGGGCGCCGCGCTCAGCCAGGTCACCGAGCGCTTTCGCTTCCTGATCGCGTTTCGACCCGGCCTCACCTCCCCCACGCTCGCCGCCCACCAGGCCGCGACCTTCCAGCGCGTCTCCGGCGGCCGGCTCATCCTCAACGTCGTCACCGGCGGCGACGACTCCGAGCAGCGGCGCTTCGGCGACCACCTCACCAAGGAGCAGCGCTACGAGCGCTGCGGCGAATTCCTGGCGATCGTGCGCGAGCTGTGGAGCGGCGAGCCGGTGAGCTTCCACGGGCGCCACTACGACATCGAGGACGCGCGGATCAGCCCCGCCGCCCGGTGGCCCGAGCTCTACTTCGGCGGGTCCTCACCGGCCGCCCTGGAGGTCGCCGCCGCCCAGGCCGACGTCTACCTCACCTGGGGCGAGCCGCCGGCCGCGGTCGCCGAGAAGCTCGGGAAGGTCGGCGAGATCGCCGAGACCAAGGGCCGCGAGCTGCGCTACGGCATCCGGCTGCACGTCATCTCGCGCGACACCGCCGAGGAGGCCTGGGCCCAGGCCGACAAGCTGCTCGCGGGGCTCTCCGAGGAGCAGATCGCCCGCTCGCAGCAGATCCAGCGTGCCTCGGGCTCCGAGGGCCAGCGGCGGATGACCGAGCTTCACGGCGGGCGCACCGACTCACTGGAGATCTCCCCCAACCTGTGGGCGGGGGTCGGCCTGGTCCGGGGCGGGGCCGGGACCGCGCTGGTCGGCAGCCACGAGCAGGTCGCCGATCGCATCGCCGAGTACCACGAGATCGGCATCGACGAGTTCATCCTCTCCGGCTATCCCCACCTCGAGGAGGCCTACCAGGTCGGAGAGGGCGTGATGCCGGTCCTGCGCCGGCGCGGGCTCCTCTCCGGGCTGACGGCGGCCGGCACGGCGGACGACGACCAACGCAATCTGACACCCCTGGAGGTGTGATCCACATGACGACGGACACCACGACCGATCCGCTGAGCTTCGCCTACTGGGTCCCCAACGTCTCCGGGGGTCTGGTCGTGAGCACGATCGAGCAGCGGACCGACTGGTCCTATGAGTACAACCGCACCCTTGCCCGGCTCGCCGAGCGAGCGGGCTTCGACTACGCGCTCAGCCAGGTCCGCTACACCGCCAGCTACGGCGCCGAGTATCAGCACGAGTCGACCTCGTTCAGCCTCGCGCTCGTGATGGCGACCGAGCGCCTGAAGCTGATCGCGGCCGTCCATCCCGGCCTGTGGCAGCCCGCCGTGCTCGCGAAGTGGCTCGCCACCGCCGACCATCTGTCGGGCGGGCGGATCGCCGTCAACGTCGTCTCCGGCTGGTTCGCCGACGAGTTCCGCCAGCTCGGCGAGCCGTGGCTGGAGCACGACGAGCGCTACCGCCGCTCCGCCGAGTTCATGCAGGCGCTGCGGGCGATCTGGACCGAGGACGAGGCGAACCTGGCCGGCGACTTCTACCGCATCCGCGACTTCAGCCTGAAGCCCAAGCCGCTGTCGTGGGAGGGTCGTCCGCACCCGGAGATCTTCCAGGGCGGCAACTCGACGGCGGCCCGCGGCAACGGTGGCCGCTACGCCGACTGGTACTTCTCAAACGGCAAGGACTTCGAGGGGGTCCGGGAGCAGATCGCCGACCTGCGCGCGATCGCGGCCGACTCGGGTCGCCGCGACGGCGGGCCGAAGTTCGGCCTCAACGGCTTCGTGATCGTCCGCGACACCGAGGCCGAGGCCCGCGACACGCTGCGCGAGATCGTCGCGAAGGCCCACGTCGACGCCGTCAAGGGGTTCGGGTCCGCGGTCAAGCAGGCCGGCCAGTCGACCTCCGACAAGTCCGGCATGTGGGCGGACTCGAGCTTTGAGGATCTCGTCCAGTACAACGACGGCTTCCGCACGCAGCTGATCGGCACCCCCGAGCAGGTCGCCGAGCGGATCGTCGCCTACCGCGCCCTCGGCGTCGACCTCATCCTCGCCGGCTTCCTGCACTTCCAGGAGGAGGTCCAGCGCTTCGGGTCCGACGTGATGCCGATCGTGCGGGAGATGGAGGTCGCCGCGGGCCTGGATCCGGCCGCCGTCCCGGATCCGCTGGCGGGTCTGTCGCCGGATCGTGAGACCGCGGTCGCGGTGGGCTGACGCGATGAGCGCGACGGTCGCCGCACCCATGATCGCCAGTCCGCAGGCGGCCTACGCGGCCGCCGACGCGTTCGCGGAATCACTGCGCGAGGGCGTGATCGACCGTGACCGGTCCGGGGCGCTGCCCGTCGCCGAGCTCGCCCGCTTCGATGCGTCGGGGCTGCTGTCGCTCACCGTCCCGGCCGCCGACGGCGGCCCCGAGCTGCCGGTCGCCGTGCTCACCGAGGTGATCCGCCGGATCGCCACCGTGGACCCGGCGATCGCCCAGGGCCCGCAGGCGCACTTCCTCATGGTCGACGTGCTCGCGGTCTGGGGCACCCCCGCGCTGCGCCGCAAGGTGTTCGGGGAGGTGTTGCGTGGGCAGCGGATCGGCAACGCGCTCGCCGAGCGCGGCGGCATCCACGCCCAGGATCTGAAGACCCGGATCACCCGTGACGGCGCGACCCTGCGTCTGGACGGCCGCAAGTACTACGCCACGGGCGCCCTCACCTCCCACCGGATCGCGGTGTCGGCGCTGGATGAGACCGGGCGCCTGGTGCTCGCCTTCGTGGCCCGCGACGCCGACGGCGTGACCCTGGACAGCGACTGGAACGTGATGGGCCAGCGCGCCACGGTGAGCGGCGGGGCCCGGTTCGACGCCGTCGCGATCGACGACGAGGACCTGATGGACTACGCGCACGCGTTCGAGGTCCCCCAGCAGCTCGGCGCGCGTGCCCAGCTCGTCCACGCCGCGATCGAGGTCGGGATCGCCGGCGGGGCGCTCGCCGACGCGCGCTGGTTCGTCACCGAGAAGGCGCGGCCGTTCTTCGAGGCCGCCCGCGGCGGCTGGGGCGAGACCGCCGCCCAGGACCCCCACACGATCCTGCGCTTCGGTCGGCTGGCGACGCGCGTGCGCGCCGCCGAGACGCTGCTCGCCGACGCCGCCCGCGAGCAGGACGAGATCGGCCGCGTCCCCGTCGACGCCGACGCTGCGGCGCGCGGCTCGACCGCCGTCGCCCAGGCCAAGGCCTACGCGTGTGAGGTGGCCGTCGAGGTCGCCACCGAGCTGTTCGCGATGAGTGGCGCGAGCGCCGCCGACGAGAAGCACGACCTGAGCCGCCACTGGCGCAACGCCCGCACCCACTCAAGCCACGACCCGGTCGACTGGAAGTACCACCACGCCGGCAACTGGCTGCTGGGCGGCGTCCATCCCCCCAACCACGGCCAGCTGTGAGCACGACCGGCCAGGACGACGCGATCGCCGAGCTGCGTCACGCCCTCGGGCACTTCGCCACCGGGGTCACCGTCGTCTCGACGATGGCCGCCGACGGCACGCCCGTGGGGACGACCGCATCGGCGGTGAGCGCGCTGTCACTCAACCCGCCGCTGCTGCTCGTCTGCCTCGCCCGTTCCTCCGAGACGCTCGCCGAGATCACCCGCTGGCGGCGCTTCGCCGTCAACGTGCTCTCCGAGGCCCAGCACGAGCTGTCGGACAACTTCGCCCGCCGGGGTGACGGCGCCCAGTGGGGTGACGTCGTGCACCGGGTCGGCGGGGGCGGCACGCCGCGGCTGGACGGGGCGCTCACCGTGTTCGACTGCGAGCTCGAGCAGTGCGTGGAGGGCGGCGATCATGAGATCGTGATCGGCCGGATCGTCGAGCTCGACGTCACCGCCGACGGCGCCCCGCGACCCCTCGTCCACTTCCGCGGCGCCTACGCGGCGCTCGCCGAGGATCGATGACCGCGGCCGACGCGCTGCGCGTCTTCGCCGGCGGCGCCCCGGTGCTCGTCGGAGACCCCGAGGATCCCGTGGTGTTCGTCGCCGCCGACGCGAGGGTCATCGACGCGGCCGGCCTGGAGGCGATCCACGAGCTCTCCGGCGGCATGACGGCCCTGGGGATCAGCGCCGCCCATGCCGACCGGCTGGGGCTCACCCAGCCGGCGGTGAACCGCAGTCCCGGTGGCCTCGCGCTCACCACCCCGGTCGATGCCGCCCAGGGCATTCGCGGAGGCTGGTCGCTGCGCGATCGCGCCCACACGATGCGGACCGCCGCCGACCCCTCAAGCGGCCCTGAGCACCTGTCGGTACCCGGTCATGTCCACCTCGCGCGGATCGCCCCCGGGGCGACGCCGGCCGCCGAGGCCGCGCTCGAGCTCGCCCGCGGTGACGGGGACGGGCATGGCGTCGGCGGTGATGATCGCGGCGACGGCGCGCCGGCGGTGGCGCTCGGACCGGTGACCGGGACTGACGGGACGCCCGT
>CAZZWJ010000136.1:0-7644 GCA_964657875.1 uncultured Solirubrobacteraceae bacterium | reverse complement strand
CTGCGGGCCGGATCGCCCGAGTGGAGCTACATCCACACCCACTTCGGCGTCGGCTACCGGTTTGCCCCGGAGCGCGACGATCTCACCGCGGTGACCGCGGAGTCCGGCGCCGGGCTCGTACTCGACCCGGACCCGTTGGCCCAGCTCAGCACCGCCCTCACCCGCTGACGCCCGGGCGGGGATCGTCCCGCTGAGGCTGTCGGTCGGACGACCGTGACCCAGCCTTCACAGGCCGGTCACATCGACGTCACGAGACGTTCACGTCTGCGACCGGCGGACGGTCCATGATCGCCGGAGATGTCCGACGCCGGCGTCACGCCGCACACGTTCACGGTCGGCCCGCTGCAGATCCGCCCCGCCGAGCACCTCGCGCGTGCCGAGGGGCGGACGCTGATGCTGTCCACGCGTGAGCTGCGACTGCTCGCCGAGTTGGCCCGCCGGGAGGACCGGATCGTCAGTCGCGACGAGCTCTTTGAGACCGTCTGGGGTCACCCGATGCGCCCGCACGATCGCTCGGTCGACGTCTATGTCCGCAAGCTGCGGGTCAAGCTCGCCGAGGCGCTGCCGGGCTGGAAGTTCATCCACACCCACTTCGGCTTCGGCTACCGGCTGTGTGCCGAGCCGGCCGTCACTTTCACATCGCAGTCACAACTCGATAACACGAATCGGCCGCAGGGCGGCAACACTCGGGCCGCATCGATTGATGAACAAGGAGACTGACAGTGCGTAGACAACGATTCACCGCAGGTGCCATCGCGGTCGTGGCCGCGTTCGGCGTCACGGCCTGTGGCTCGAGTTCCAAGAGCACGTCGAGCGCCTCGGGCTCCGCCACGAGCTCGGCGGCCGCGTCCTCGGGGACGGGTGGCGCCAAGACGCTGATCGGGGCGGGCTCGACGCTCGTCGCGCCGCTGGTCAACGTGTGGGAGCCGACCTACGAGCAGAAGTTCGGGGTCGCGGTCACCTACGGCGCGATCGGGTCCGGCGGCGGTATCGAGCAGATCACCGGCCGCACCGTCAACTTCGGCGCCTCCGATGCGCC
Source organism: uncultured Solirubrobacteraceae bacterium (assembly GCA_964657875.1). Classification (GTDB taxonomy): domain Bacteria; phylum Actinomycetota; class Thermoleophilia; order Solirubrobacterales; family Solirubrobacteraceae; genus Palsa-465. The sequence goes on along the minus strand of CAZZWJ010000136.1, from coordinate 6,605 downwards.
GCTCACCCCCGCGCAGGAGACGGCGTGCAAGAGCTGCCTGGAGATTCCGTGGGCGCTCGCGGCCACCGCCGTCGCCTACAACGTCAAGGGCGTCTCCAGCGGCCTGCACCTCACCGGCCCGGTGCTCGCCGACATCTGGCAGGGCAAGATCACGATGTGGAACGACGCGGCGATCAAGAAGCTCAATCCGGGCGTGAGCCTGCCGGCGACCAAGATCGTCCCGATCCACCGCACCGACGGCTCCGGTGACACCTTCGCGTTCACCAACTACCTGTCGAAGGTGAGTCCGACGTTCAAGTCCAAGATCGGCAACGCCACGACCGTCAGCTGGCCGGGTGGCCTCGGCGGCAAGGGCAACTCGGGTGTCGGCGGGGTGCTGCAGAGCACCAACGGGTCGATCGGCTATATCGCGCTCGCCTACGTGGTCGCCAACAAGTTCAACTACGCGAAGATCCAGAACGCGGCCGGTCAGTACCCGACGCCGGGGGTCTCGAGCATCTCGGCAGCGGCCAATGCCGTGACGACGATTCCGTCCGGGGGAACCGCCGGCATCTCGCTCACCGATCCGCCCAAGTCGGCGGCCGGTGCCTACCCGATCTCGACGTTCACCTACATCCTGGTCCCGACCCAGCCGAGCTCCTCGGCGGTGGGGACATCGCTGAAGAAGTTCATCGGCTGGGCGATCACCACCGGTCAGGCCAGCGGGGCGGCGCTTGAGTTCGCACCGCTGCCCGCGGCGGTCGTCAAGGCCGACCAGGCCACCATCAACAAGATCCAGTAGGGGTCGGTCACCGTACCCATGGTCACCTCGGCCCCGTCTCCCGTCCCGCGCGCCAAAGGTCTCGGCGCGCGGGCGAGGCTCTCAGACCGCGTCGGCGAACCGGCGCTCCGCGCCCTGTGCGCGGGCGCCGGCATCGTCGCCGTCGGCCTGCTCGTCTGGATCATCGAGACCGTCTTCGACCATGCCGGCACCGCCGTGTCGACGTTCGGACTCGGCTTTCTCACCGACAGCACGTGGAACCCCGTCACCAACCACTTCGGTGCCGCGTCCCTCATCTACGGCACGTTCGTCAGCTCGGTGCTCGCGCTTCTCATCGCCACCCCGCTGGCGATCTTCATCGCGATCTACCTCACCGAGCTCGCCCCGCAGGTCATCCGGCGTCCGGTCACGATCCTCGTCGAGTTGCTCGCCGCGATCCCGAGCGTGATCCTCGGCCTGTGGGGGATCATCATCCTGGGACCGTTCCTGTCCAACCACCTCGAGCCGTTCCTGCATGGCTTCCTGTCGTGGATCCCGCTGTTCTCCGGGTCCTATTCGCAGCTCGGGATGCTCAACGCGGCGCTCATCCTCACGATCATGGCGCTGCCGATCGTCACCACGATCACCCGTGAGGTGTTCGCGACCACCCCCGCCGACCTCAAGGAGTCGGCCTACGCGCTCGGCGCCACCCGCTGGGAGATGATCCGCATGACGGTGCTGCCGATCGCCCGCCCGGGGATCGTCGGCGCGGTCATTCTCGGCCTCGGCCGCGCGCTCGGCGAGGCGATCGCGGTCACCCAGGTGATCGGCAACGCCAACCAGATCCACGCCTCGCTGTTTCAGCCGGCGGGCACGCTCGCGTCGTGGATCGCCAACGGCTACCAGAGCGCGAATCCCGGCCTCGAGCAGTCCTCGCTCATCTACCTGGCGGGCATCCTGCTCGTGATCGCGGTCATCGTCAACCTCGCCGCGCGGCTGCTCGTGCGCCGCTCCGTGGGCGTGGGTCACTGATGACCAGCGGATCGATCCCCGGCCAGCCCCGCCTCACCGGCGGTCCCGGCTACGGCCGGCGCCGGGGGATCAACCGGCTGATGGAGGGCGTGTCGACGTTGGCCGCGTTGGTCGCGATCGCCGTGCTCGCGCTCGTCATCGTCTCGGTCGTCGTCAAGGCGGCGCCCGCGATCAACCTCGACTTCCTGATCAAGAACCCCAACCCGAACGCGTCGCTGTTCGGGAAGGCGAGCGGCGGGATCGCCAACTCGATCGTCGGCACGGGCATCCTGATCGCGATCGCATCGGTGATCGCGATTCCGCTCGGGATCCTCGTGGCGATCTACACCACCGAGTTCGCCCACCACCGCGTCGCCACGGTCATCCGCTTCGCCCTCGACCTGCTCAACGGGGTCCCGACGATCGTCACCGGGATCTTCATCTTCGGGCTGCTCGTCATCCCCGAGCATCATCAGAGCGGTTGGGCCGGCGGGATCGCGCTCGCGATCGTCGAGCTGCCGATCGTCGCGCGCTCCGGGCAGGAGGTGCTCGCGCTCGTGCCGGGGGCGCTGCGCGAGGCGGGACTCGCGCTCGGACTGCGCCGCTGGCGGATCGTGCTGCGCATCGTGCTGCCGACCGCGCGGGGCGGACTGGTCACGGGCGCCGTGCTCGGCGTCGCCCGGGTGGCGGGTGAGACGGCGCCGCTGCTGTTCGCCTCCTCGATCTTCTCAAACCTCGGGATCACGACCGACCCGAGCCAGGCGCTGCCCAACATCCCGGTGACGATCTTCACGCTCTCGGAGTCCCCGAGCCCGTCGGATCACGCGCAGGCGTGGGCGGCGGCGCTCGTCCTCATCGTGTTCGTCCTCGCGGTCAGCGTCATCGCTCGTGCCTTCAACGAGCGCAGCCGCCGTAAGCTTGGCGGCTAGGCGGACAACATGAGTTCTCCGGGTCGTCACACGAGCGAGTCAAAGGAGCGCCACACTCTCACCATGGAATCCAATCTCGACACCGCAGCGGACGACCCCGTGGCCAGTCCCGACGAGCTCGCCCAGGCCGACGCCCAGGACCGCGAGCGGCTCGCCCCGGCGCAGGGTGCGCGGGTCACCGTGGCGGGTCTGCGCGCCTTCTACGGCGCCAGCGAGGCGGTCAAGGGCGTGAGCATCGACTTCCCGCCCAACGAGGTGACCGCGATCATCGGTCCGTCGGGCTGCGGCAAGTCGACGCTCGTGCGCTGCATCAACCGCATGCACGAGGAGATCCCCCGGGCCCGCGCCGAGGGCTCGGTGAAACTCGACGATGAGGATGTCTACGACTCGCAGGTCGACGTGACGATGGTCCGCCGTCAGATCGGGATGGTGTTTCAGAAGCCCAATCCGTTCCCGACGATGTCGATCCGCGACAACGTCGCCTCGGGCCTGAAGCTGGCCGGCATGCGCGGCAGCGAGATGCGCGACCGCGTCGACCGTTCGCTGCGCGCCGTCGGCCTGTGGAGCGAGGTCCGTGACCGGCTCGGCGATCCCGGCGTCGGGCTCTCAGGCGGTCAGCAGCAGCGCCTCTGCATCGCCCGCACGATCGCCGTCGAGCCCGAGGTGATCCTCATGGACGAGCCGTGCTCGGCGCTTGACCCGATCGCCACGCTGCGCGTCGAGGAGCTGATCGACGAGCTGAAGTCGCGCTACACGATCGTGATCGTCACCCACAACATGCAGCAGGCCGGGCGGGTCGCCGATTCGACGGTGTTCATGCTCGACGGCGAGGTCATCGAACACGCGCCGACCGAGCAGATCTTCACCAACCCCACCGACGAGCGCACCGAGCGCTATGTGACCGGCAAGTTCGGATAGGGCGATGCCGGAGACCCGCCATCAGTTTCGGCTGGACCTCAAGGCGATGGAGGATCAGGTGATCGGCGGGCTGGACCTCGTCATCCAGCAGCTCGACCGCGCCCAGGAGTCGCTCAGCTACCAGGACGTCGAGCTCGCCCAGATCGTCGTCGCCGACGACGCCCGCATCGACGGGCGTTACCTCGAGGTCCATCAGGGGATCCTCTCGCTGCTCGCGCGCCAGGCGCCGGTCGCCGGCGACCTGCGGATCATCGCGGCGCTGCTGCACGTCGTGCGCTGCATGGAGCGGATGGGCGATCAGTGCGTGAACATCGCCAAGCTCGTGCCGCTGTCGGGGTATGAGTCGCCCAAGGACAAGAAGATCATGGACGCGATCGACCGAATGGGCGTGCTCGCGCGCTCCCAGGTCGCCCAGGCACGGGACGCGCTGCGCCTGCGCGACGTCACCCTCGCCCAGGGGATCGCCAGCCAGGACAGCGAGATCAACGCCACCAACCGCGCGATCTTCCGGCGTGCGGTCGAGATCGGCGATGACGTCGACATGCGCGAATGGGGGATGTTCATGATCCTCGTCGCGCGGTGTCTGGAGCGGATCGGTGATAACACCGTCGACATCGCCGAGCAGGTCGTGTTCGTCGTCACCGGCACGTTTCGTGAGATGGCCGAGACCGGCGTCAACGCGGGGGCGCTGCCTCCGTCTGGTTAGCTGTCGGCAGGGTTGGACGAAACGCCCAATCCGTCGGGCCGTGGGGTATGCCGGGAATTTTGGACACGGGGCCAACGGCGTGCCCCGGGGGTGGACGTACCGTTCGTCACATGAGTGAGCGTCCACCTCAGATCGTCGCCTTCGGCGGCGGCGGATTCTCGATGGAGTGGGGCAACACCCTCATCGACGACCACGTGCTGTCGCTCACCGGCCGCCGGCGGCCCAAGGTGTGCTTCCTGCCGACTGCCTCCGGCGACGCCGACCACTACGTGGTGCGGTTCTACCGGGCGTTCTCGCCGGCGCGCTGTGAACCGTCGCACATCTCGCTGTTCCGGCGTGAGACGGGGGTCGGCGATCCCGCCGCCCACCTGCTCGAGCAGGACCTCATCTACGTCGGCGGCGGGTCGCTGGTGTCTCTCATGGGGACCTGGGGGGCCCATGGGCTGGACGAGGCGCTCATCGCCGCGTGGCGGTCGGGAGTCGTGCTGTGTGGTGGCTCGGCGGGATCACTGTGCTGGTTTGACGAGGGCGTGTCGGGGTTTCACGAGGGCCCGCCGCGCCGGCTTGCCGGACTCGGCTTGCTGCCGTGGTCAAACGCGGTGCACTACACGCAGGAGCCGGGCCGCAAGGCCGCGTTCACGGACGCGATCGCCGACGGCATGGCGCCCGGGTACGGGGTCGGCGACGGCGCGGCGCTGCACTTCGTCGGGACCGAGCTCCACGAGGTCGTCGGATCGCGCCCGGACGCCCGGGCGTGGTTCGTGCGCAGTGACGGCGTCGGCGGCGCGCTCGAGGAGGAGCTCACCGTCCGTGGGCTCGGTGAGCCGATCGCCACCGTGCCGCCCCCGCCGGTGCTCGTCGGCGGTGAGCAGCTCGCCGCCTGAGAGCGTCGCCGGCCGCGGCGAGGACCCGCGCTGCATCCTCGCCATGGGCGGGGGTGGCTTCACGATGAGCGAGCCGAGTGGAGCGCTCGATCGGCTCGTGCTCGAGCTCACCGGGGTTCCGGTCCCCCGGATCTGCTTCCTGCCGACCGCGTCCGGTGATCCGCGGGAGCAGGCGATGCGGTTTGCCGAGCGCTTCTCGGGGTGGCCGTGTGAGCCGACGATCCTCTCCCTGTTCCACCTCGGGCGCGATCGCATTGAGCCCCGTCAGCACCTGCTCGCCCAGGACGCGATCTACGTCGGGGGCGGCTCGATGCGCAACATGCTCGCGGTCTGGCGTGAGCACGGCGTCGATCAGCTGATGCGCGCCGCCTGGGAGCGGGGGATCGTGCTCGCGGGGCTGAGCGCGGGCGCGATGTGCTGGTTTGAGGGCGGGGTCACGATGAGCGGCGGCTACGCGGCCCCGGTCGCCGGTCTCGGGCTGCTGCCCGGCACGCTGTCGGTCCATCTTGACGGCGAGCCCGAACGTGCCCCGGTGTTCGAGAGTGCGGTCGGCGATGGGCGCCTGGCGGCCGGTTGGGCCGTCGATGACTGCGCCGCGCTCGTCTTCCGCGGGGCCACCCTGTCACGCTGCGTCGCCTCCCGGCCCGGTGCTCGGGTGTTCGAGGTCGCGCCCGACGGCGAAGGCGGCGCGACCCGCACGCCGCTGGACGTGGAGCTCCTCGCCGGCGCTCGAGACGCTCGCGTGGACAGGTCGCGGTCGGGGCTCACGCAGGGCGGGGACAGCATCTCGGAGATGCGCGAGCTGCGCGCCGCGCAGCGACGCTGGCGCTGAAAGCCTCGGGCCCGGCCCCGCGGGCCGTCGGCGTCGGGTGCCGAGGGCCGGGCGCAACCTTTTGCGGGCGAATGCGTTTAATGGCGGTCGTGCGCCCGCGATCCCCGCTCGCCTGCCTCGCCGTCGCGTTCGTGTGCGCGTTCGCCGCACCGGTGGCGCACGCCACCCCGCCGGGTGGCCTGGACCCCGGCTTCGGCACCGGCGGAGTCGCGGTGGCGCGCGCGCCCCAGGGCCCACCGGAGGCCGTGGGGGTCACGAGCGGGCGGGTGACCGTCGTCGGCGGCTCCGCGCGCGGACTCACCATCCAGGGGTTCACGCCCCGCGGGGCCGTGCTGCCGGGCTCGGCGTCGACGCTGACGCTCCCCGGCGGATCCGCGTCCGGGGAGTCGGTGAGCGCCGTCTATGACTCCCCGGCGCAGCGGTTCATCGTGTTCGCCTCCTTCACAAAGGGCTCGGTCGGGCACAGCGAGCTGATCGCCCTGAACGCCGACGGCCGGGTGGACCCGAGCTTCGGGACCGCCGGGCACGTCGCGCTGCCGGCCGATCAGACCGCGGGCGGTGTCGCGGTCGCGCCCGACGGCACGCT
>CAZZWJ010000135.1:0-7655 GCA_964657875.1 uncultured Solirubrobacteraceae bacterium | reverse complement strand
GGCGGTGACGACGGTGCTGATGACCTCGGCGCTCGCCCGGGGCGACATGGGGATCGCCGTCGCCTGTCTCGCGCCCGCCGCCGTGTCGACGGCGATCTCGCTGTGGGGCGATGGCGACCAGCAGGCGACCTACCTGCCCGCGTTCGTCTCCGACGACGTCCCCGCAGCGGCGCTCGCGATCATGGAGCCCCAGCCGCTGTTCGATCCCTTCGCGCTGCGCACCCGCGCCCGGCGGGGCGCCGGCGGCTACGTCCTGGACGGCGTCAAGGCGCTCGTCCCCCGCGCAGCCGAGGCCGAGCTGTTCGTCATCGCCGCCGACCTGGAGGGCAGCGGCCCGTCGCTGTTCCTCGTCGAGTCCGGTACCGACGGGCTCGCGGTCGCGCCCGAACCCGGGATGGGGGTGCGCGCCGCGGCGACCGCGCGTCTGACCCTGGAGAACGTCACCGTCCCCCCGGGCGCCCGGCTCGGAGGCGACGGAGACGGGGACGCGGACGTGTATCGCGACTGCGTCTCGCTCGCCCGCCTGGCCTGGTGCGCGCTCGCCGTCGGGACCGGCCGGGCGGTGCTCGACTACGTCACCGAATACGTCAACGGGCGCGTCGCGTTCGGCGAGCCGGTCTCCCATCGCCAGGCGGTCGCGTTCACGGTCGCCGACATGGCGATCGAGCTCGAGGGGATGCGCCTGGCCACGCTGCGGGCCGCCAGCCGCGTGGATCAGAACCTGCCGTTTCACCGCGAGGTCACGCTCGCGCGGCGCCTGGTCGCCGAGCGCGGGATGCGGATCGGCTCCGACGGGGTGCAGATGCTCGGCGGGCACGGATACACGACCGAGCATCCGGTCGAGCGCTGGTACCGGGATCTGCGCGCCGCCGGTCTCTACGAGGGAGCGCTGCTCACGTGATCAACCTCGAGATCCCGCGCAAGTACGAGGCGCTCATCGCCCAGGCCCATCAGGCCGCCGCCGAGCTGCTGCGACCCAACTCGCGCAAGTACGACACCGCCGAGCACGAGCGCCCCAAGGAGCTCGACATGCTCGCCGCGCTCATCGACGGGATGAACGAGGGTGGGCAGATGAGCGGCGCGGGGGCAAGCTCGACCGGCTCGCGCTCCGAGAACGGGTCCGGGAATGGGAATGGGAATGGCTCGGCACCCGAGTCCGAGATGGGCTCCCGGTCTGACTCCGGCGACGGTGCGGACACGACGCGCAACGGCTCGAACATGGCGACCCTGCTGGGCCTCATCGAGATGTCGTGGGGTGACGTCGGGCTGATGCTCGCGATGCCCCGCCAGGGCCTCGGTCAGGCCGCGATCGCCGCCGTCGCCGATGACGACCAGCTCGCGCGCTTCGGCGGTAAGTGGGCGGCGATGGCGATCACCGAACCCGAGGCGGGCTCGGATTCGGCGGCGATCCGCACGACCGCGGTGCTCGACGAGTCCACCGGCGAGTACGTGCTCAACGGCGAGAAGATCTACGTCACCAGCGGTGACCGCGCCGAGCTGATCGTCGTGTGGGCGACCCTGGACCGGGCGGCCGGCCGCGGCGCGATCAAGTCGTTCGTCGTGGAGCGTGACAACCCGGGTCTCAAGCTCGACCGCCTGGAGCACAAGCTCGGCATCCGCGCCTCCGACACCGCCAACTTCTTTCTCAGCGACTGCCGGGTGCCCAAGGAGAACCTGCTCGGCAACTCCGAGATCCAGCAGTCCAAGCAGGGCTTCGCCGGCGTGATGAAGACGTTTGACAACACCCGCCCGCTCGTCGCCGGGATGGCGATCGGGGTCGCGCGGGCGTGTCTGGAGCGCACCCGCGAGCTGCTCGAGCAGGCCGGTGTCGAGATCGACTACGACCGGGCGGGCGGTGGCGGATCGCTGCAGAGCGCCGCCGCCGCCGAGTTCATCGCGATGGAGGCCGACTGGGAGGCGGCGCGGCTGCTCACCCTGCAGGCGGCGTGGATGGCCGACAACAAGGTCCCCAACTCCCTGCAGGCCTCGATGGCCAAGGCGAAGGCGGGCCGGGTCGGGACCGATGTCGCGCTGCGCTGCGTCGCGCTCTGCGGCGCCGCCGGCTTCGGCGAGACCGAGCTCCTGGAGAAGTGGGCCCGGGACGCGAAGATCCTCGACCTGTTCGAGGGCACCCAGCAGATCCAGCTGCTCATCATCGCCCGCCAGCTGCTCGGCCTGAGCTCGGCTCAGCTGCGCTGACCCCTGTCAGCCGCCGACCTCAACCTCAACCTCACGGATGGTCTGAGTCACGCGCGGGCGAGATGTCGCGCGATGACCATTCGCTGGATCTGATTGGTGCCCTCGAAGATCTGCATCACCTTGGCCTCGCGCATCATCCGCTCGACGGGAAAGTCCTGGGTGTAGCCGGCGCCCCCGAGCACCTGCACGGCGTCGGTGGTGACCCGCATCGCGGTGTCGGTGCTCACGAGCTTGGCGATTGACGCCTGGCGGGCGAACGGCAGGCCGCGATCGCGGCGCCGGGCGGCCTCGAGCATCGTCGCGCGCGCCGACTCGACCGCCGCGGCCATGTCGGCCAGCAGGAAGCCGAGCCCCTGGTGCTCGATGATCGGCTTGCCGAACGTCTCGCGCTGCCGGGCGTAGTCCAGCGCGCAGTCAAGGGCGGCCTGGGCCAGCCCCACGGCGACGGCGGCGATCCCCAGCCGGCCTGAGTCCAGGGCCTGCAGCGCGATCGACAGGCCGGCTCCCTCGGCGCCGATCAGGCGGTCGGCGGTCAACGACACGGCGTCGAAGTCGAGCGTCGCCGTGGTCGACCCGGTGAGACCCATCTTGTGCTCGGGCGGCCGTTGGCTGAGCCCCTCGGCCTCGCCGGGCGCGAGGAAGCACGAGACCCCGCTCGGGCCGTCCGCGGTCCGCGCGAACACGGTGTAGAAGTCGGCTTCGCCGCCGTGGGTGACCCATGCCTTGGAGCCGGTGACCTGGTAGCCGTCGTGGCTGCGTGACGCCCGGGAGCGCATCGCCCCCGGGTCGCTGCCGGCGTCGGCCTCGGAGAGGCAGTAGCCGCCGAGCAGCGTCCCACCGAGCATCTCCGGCAGCCAGCGCTCCTGCTGCGCCTCGCTGCCGAAGTGGACCAGCGGCCAGCACGCCATCACGTGCACGCTGACCCCGACACCGACGCTCGCCCAGGCGCCGCCGATCTCCTCGAGGACCTGGAGGTACACCTCATAGGGCAGCTCCGCCCCGCCCCAGCGCTCCGGGTAGGGCATCGCCAGCAGGCCGAGCTGGCCGAGCGTGGTGAAGACGTCGCGCGGGAAGATGTGGTCCGCCTCGGCCCGGGCGACGCGGGGGGCGAGCTCGCCGACGGCGACCTCTCGGGCCAGCGCGACGATCTGCTCCGCCTCGGGGTTCGGCAGCGTCCGATCCGCGGGCATACCCTCTACGGTACCAGAGTACGCTCAACGGTACTGAACGTACACTTTCCCGATGGCGGCGTCTTCGACTCTGCATCAGGAGCGGCTGCAGTCCGAGCTCCTCGCCCTGTTCCTCGCCGAGGGCTTTGGGCAGTTCACGCTCGCCGACCTGGCGGATCGCCTGCACTGCTCGAAGACGACCCTCTACGCCTTCGGCCACTCCAAGGAGCAGGTGACGGTCAACGCGGTCGTCGCGTTCTTTCGCAACGCGACCGAGGCGGTCGAGGCCGCGACCCGGGCCGCCGGCGACCCGGCGGCCCGGATCGTCGCCTATCTCGGCGCGGTCGCCGAGGCGCTGCGACCCGCCTCCGCGTCGTTCATGCGGGACCTGGCGCAGCACCCGGCGACGAACGCCGTCTATGAGCGCAACACCGAAGCCGCGGCGACCCGGGTCGGCGAGCTGATCGAGGCCGGGATCAGCTCGGGCGACTTCCGGCCGGTGCACGGCGCGTTCGTCGCCGACGTCGTGGCCGCCACGATGCGACGCATCCAGACCGGGGACGTGCTCTCCGGCATGGGGCTGCGGCACGCCGACGCCTATGACGAGCTGGCGCGACTCGTGCTCACCGGCGTCCGCAGCTGAGCGCCTCGCGCACCAGCACGTCCCAGGTGCGGTCGATGTCGGCCTCGGTGGTGAGCATCCCGCCGACGGCCAGGCGCAGCACGTAGCGACCGTCGAGCACCGCATGGGAGAGGAACGCCTCGCCGCCGGCGTTCACCGCCTCCAGCAGCGCCGCGTCGTCACCGGGGCCGGTGAAGCAGACGACGCTGAAGCTCCGGGTGGCGGCGATCTCCCAGCCGGGTGCCGCCTCCACGAGCCGGGCGAAGCGCGCGGCGAGCTCGATCCCGGAGCGGATGTGGGCCTGCAGACCCGAGCGCCCGTAGCAGCGCAGCACCGCCCACAGCTTCAGGGACCGAAACCGCCGACCGAGCGCCGGCCCGTACTCCGACAGCGACAGCGCGTCTTCGGCGTCGGGGGTGCGCAGGTACTCCGGCACGAGGCTGAACGCGGCGCGCAGGTCGTCGGGGCGCGCGCTCCACAGGATCGAGCAGTCGGTCGGCACGAGCATCCATTTATGGGGGTTGACGACCAGCGAGTCGGCCGCCTCCACCCCGTCAAACGCCCACCGGAGCTCCGGGCAGACCATCGCCGAGCCCGCGTAGGCGGCGTCCACGTGCAGCCATGCCCCGGCGGCGTGGGCGCGGCGCGCGATCTCGGGGACGGGGTCGACCGCCGTGGAGGCGGTGGTGCCGACGGTGGCGACGACCATCGCGGCGTCGTGCAGGTCGCCGAGCCGGTCGCAGTCGAGACGCAGCGCGTTGTCGGTGGGGACCGTGCGACAGCTCATCCCGAGCATCCGGGCCGCCTTGGCCACCGACGAGTGCGCCTGCTCAGAGCAGACGATCTCCCCGCGGCCGGTCGCGTGGCGGGCCGCGATCGCCGCCGCCAGCGTCGAGGTGGAGGCGGTGTCCTCGATGTGTCCGTGCCACCCCGCCGGCAGGCCGAGCAGCTCGGCGACCCAGTCGCAGACGACCCCCTCGAGCTCGGTCGAGGCGGGCGCGGTGCGCCACAGGATCGCCACCGAGTTGAGGGTCGCCGCCAGCAGCTCGGCGAGAATCGCGGGCGGCGCGCTCGCGGTCGCGAAGTAGGCGAAGTAGCGGGGATGCTGCCAGTGGGTGACCCCGGGCAGGATGATCTCGTCGAGGTCGCGCAGGACGGCGGCGAACGGCTCGGGATCCTGCGGGGGATGGGCGGGCAGGCGGGCGCGGATCTCACCCGGCCGGACCTGGGCGAGCACCGGCAGCTCGCCGACGCGCTCCAGGTAGTCGGCGGCCCAGTCGATCGCGGCGTGGCCGTCGCTGCGCAGGTCGGTCACGCCGGCACGCCTCGCGGGTCGATCGCGGCGCGGCCGTCGCCGCGCGGGCCGGTCACGCCGGCGCAGCGCCGTCGAGCACCCGGAAGGTGATCCCGGCCGCCTGCAGGCGAGCGGTGAGCGCCTCCCCCATGGCGACCGCGGTGGTCACCTGCCCCGCGGTCTCGGGCAGACCCTCGTCGTGGGCGAGGCACAGCGCCGACTCGGCGAGGAACTTGGCGGTCTCGCCGTAGCCGGGGTCGCCCCCGGAGACCTCGCAGACGACGCGGGGCTCGGTCTCCTCACCGACCCGACCGGTGAAGCGGACGGTGAACCAGGACCGGGCGCGGCGCGCGGCGTCGGGCCCCTCGCCGGCGTCCTTGACGCCGAGCAGCAGCTTGCGCAGCGGCGCCACCGAGGCGAGCGCAACGACCGTTCCCGCACCGGCGAGCAGGCCCGCGGTGGGCAGCGCCCGGCGGGTGACGATGTTGTGGCTGTAGCGGAAGTCCGGGCCGTAGCGGGGCAGCGCCCGCGCGGAACGCAGGACGATCTCGGGGTCGATCGTCGGCGCCGGGACGACCCAGCCTCCCGCGAAGGGGTCCCGGTGCGGGGGGCGTACGACGCCGCGGACCCGGCGCCCGTCCGGGCGGCCCTCGGCGTCGCGTCGGCGCGCCGCGACCCGCCGGCCCTCGCGCAGGCGGCCCATCGCCTCGACCGCCGAGTGAAACGTGCCGCCGGAGAACGTGCCGTCGGCGCGCACGAACGCCTCGATGCTCAGCGGCTCGCCCTCGGGCAGCTGGGCGACGGTGAACCGGGCCCCGAGGTCATGGGGGATCGAGTCAAAGCCGCAGGCGTGCACGAGGCGGGCGCCGGTGCGCTGCGCCTCGCCGTGATGGCGCAGCCACATCTCGTCGACGAACTCGGGCTCGCCGGTGATGTCGACGTAGTCGGTGCCGGCGGCCGCGCAGGCGGCGACGAGCGGCTCGCCGAAGTGCTGAAACGGCCCGACGGTCGACGCCACCACCCGCGCGGACGCGGCGACGTCGCGCAGCGAGGCGGCGTCGGTGGCGTCGGCGCGCAGCAACGGCAGATCGGCGAGCCCCGGGTCGATGGCGACCAGTCGCTCCCGGACGGCGCGCAGCTTCTCGGGGCTGCGGCCGGCCAGGGCCCAGCGGTGACCGGGCGCGGTGGGCGCGTGGCCGGCGAGGTATTCGGCGACGAGGCCGCCGGTGAAGCCGGTGGCGCCGAACAGGACGAGGTCGTACTCAGCCGGCATCGCCCACCTCCCGGGCCACGGCGAGCGCCCGTGCGGGATCGACGCCCGCACGCGCCGACACCCAGCAGGCGACCGGCGCGGCGATGCGCTCGGAGGCGTGGGCGGCGACGCCGGCGAGCGCGAGCAGCGTCTCGAGCTCCTCGTCGCTCGGGGTGGGGACGCCGAGACGCTCGGCGTAGGCGGCGAGCCATTGGCGGGCATCCATGGTGAGTCCAGGCTAACGACGGGTGCGGGCGTCGCGCTGTCAGGATGCGGTGAACCCCGTCCCCACGCTTTCAGGAGAGAACCATGGCCCTACTCGACGACAAGGTCGCGATCGTCACCGGATCGGCCCGCGGCATCGGCCGCGCGACCGCCGAGCTGCTCGCCGCCCACGGCGCGAAGGTGCTCATCAACGACCTCGACGCCGACCTCGCCGCGCAGACCGCCTCCGAGATCGACGGCGACACCCTCGTCTTCGGCGGTGACCTCACGCAGCCGGGCACGCCCGACGCCCTCGTCGCGCACGTGGTCGACACCTGGGGACGGGTCGACATCCTCGTCAACAACGCCGGGTACACCGTCGACGGCGTCGCCCACAAGATGACCGACGACGCGTTTCAGCGGATGCTCGACATCCATCTCGTCGTCCCGTTTCAGATGTGCCGGGCGGTCGCCCCCCACTTCCGGGAGCCGGCCAAGCGCGAGCGGGCCGAGGGCATCGAGGTGTTTCGCAAGATCGTCAACGTCTCGTCGGTGACCGGCACCTTCGGCAACGCCGGCCAGGTCAACTACGCGGCCGGCAAGGCCGGGGTGATCGGCCTCACCAAGACGCTGGCCAAGGAGTGGGGCCAGTTCAAGGTCAACGTCAACGCCGTGTTCTTCGGCTACATCGAGACGCGGCTGACCGCGACCAACGCGACCGAGAACACGATGCAGATCGGCGGCGAGACCGTTCAGCTGGGGATGCCCGACCAGGTCCGCCAGATCGCCACCTCGCTGATCCCGCTCGGGCGCCCCGGAACCCCGCAGGAGGCGGCCGGCGGTGTCCTGCTGCTGTGCACCCCGTGGGCCAACTACATCACCGGCCAGGCGCTCGGGGTCACCGGCGGTCAGCTC
>CAZZWJ010000134.1:0-7685 GCA_964657875.1 uncultured Solirubrobacteraceae bacterium | reverse complement strand
GCGCTGTGGCAGCGACGGCTCGTCGCGCAGGCCGACGTCGTCGTCGTTCCCAGCGCCTACGCCGCGACCCGCCTGCGGGAGCTCGGCGCGCCGATCCCGCCGCCGCTCATCGTCCCCAACGTGGTCGCCGAGCCGGCGGCGGCAACGATGGCGCCAGCGAGCCCCCCGGGGTCGCGGCACGGCGCGCTCGTCGTCTCCCGACTCGCCCCGGAGAAGGGCGTCGACATCGCGATCGCCGCCTGCGCGCGGGCCGGCATCGCGCTCACCGTCGCCGGCGACGGACCCGAACGGGCGGCCCTGGAGGCCCACGGGATCCGCTGCGGCGGGGAGGTCCACTTCCGCGGGCGGGTCGCGGCGGGCGAGCTCACGCGCCTGCGCGCCGAGGCGGCGGTGGCGGTCGTCCCGTCCCGTTCGGCGGAGACGTTCGGCCTCGCCGCCGGGGAGGCGATGGCCGCCGGACTGCCGGTCGCCGCCTCCCGGATCGGCGCGCTGCCCGAGCTCGTGCCCGATCCGTGGCTGGCCCCCCCGGGCGACGCCGACGCGCTGGCGGCGGTCATCCTCCGGCTCGCCGGCGACCGGACCGCGGGTGAGCGCGCACGGGTGATCGTCCGTGAGCGGGCGGCGCCGGCGGTGGTCGCCGAGGCGCTGCGCGAGGTCTACGCCGCCGCGATGGCCTGACCGTGACCGCCACCCCCGAGGCCGAGACGCTGCGGGCCCGCTGCGCGGCGGTGCTGCGCGAGAATTGGCATGAGGGCGTGCGCGCCGGAGACGGCGCGGAGTTCGCCTACACCTCCCCGAGCCCGGGGCACTACCCGTGGCAGTGGTACTGGGACTCGTGCTTCGCCGCGATCGCCTGGCGCCACATCGATCCCGATCGCTCGCGCCGCGAGCTCACCTCGCTGCTCAACGCCCAGTCCCCCGACGGCTTCATCGGCCACACGATCTTCTGGGACCGGCCGCTCACCGGCATCCGGCGCTTCACCTACAACGTGGTCGCCCCGGGAGCGCCGATGACCGCCTCGATCCAGCCACCGCTGCTCGCCTGGGCGTGGAGCCTCGCGGTCGGGGATCCCACCGCCGAGCCGCGGATCGCGGCGCAGCTGGACTGGCTGGCCGAGCACCGCGACCTCGACGGCGACGGCCTGCTGTGGATCGTGCAGCCCGACGAGTCGGGGTTGGATGCCTCCCCGCAGTTCGATTCGATCTGGGGCCGGCGCGCCCACGGTCTGCCGGCGTTCCCGGCGCTCGTGCATCGCAACCGCCGGCTGGGCTATGACCTGCGGCGGGTCGCCGCCGCCGGGGGTCCGGTGTGCTGTGAGGTGACGACCAACGTGCTGTATTCGCTGTCGCGGAGCGCCCTGGGGATGGGATCGCTCACCGGGTCGCTGATCGAGCGCCTCTATGACGAGGAGCGCGGCCTGTTTCTCCCGCTCGCCCGCCGGGGCCCGGGCAACCGCGACGGGGTCGACGATCACGGGCTCACGACCACCCGCCCGACGGCGGCGACGATCGCCGCGCTCACCCCGCTCGCGCTGCCGGACCTGCCGCCGCAGATCGGCCATCGCCTCGTCGCCCACCTGCTCGACGACCGGCAGTTTCACAGCCCGGTCGCCCCGCCGTCGGTGTCGCGCTCAGACCCGGCGTTCTCCGTGCACGACCGCGGCCGACTCGGCATCCTCCCCGCCCGCTACTGGCGCGGCCCGACGTGGGTGAACACCGCGTGGCTGTGCTGGCGGGGTCTGCGCCGCCTCGGGTATGAGCAGGCGGCCGCCGAGCTCGCCGGGGGGTTGGCGGGCGCGATCGCCCGCTCGGGGCTGCGCGAGTACTACGACCCGTTCACCGGCTCCGGGATGGGCGCGCGGGAGTTCGCCTGGTCGACGCTCATCCTGGAGATGCTGTAACGCCGCGAGGCCGCGGCGGGCGTAACTAGAATCGATGTCATGGATGACACCGCACATGACACGAACCTGACCGACGAGCAGTGGAAGGCCAAGCTCACCCCCGAGCAGTACAAGGTCCTGCGCAAGCACGCGACCGAGCGGCCCTTCACCGGCGAGTACGTCGACCACAAGGCCGACGGCACCTACCGCTGCGCGGGCTGCGGGGCGGAGCTCTTCTCCTCCGACACGAAGTTCGACTCCGGCACCGGCTGGCCGAGCTTCTATGAGCCCAAGAACGCCGAGAACGTCGAGCTGCACACCGATCGCACGTTCGGCATGAAGCGCACCGAAGTCCGCTGCAAGCGCTGCGGCGGCCACCTCGGGCACGTCTTCGACGACGGTCCGGCGCCGACCGGCCAGCGCTTCTGCATCAACTCCTGCGCGCTGGATCTCGACGCGGCCTGAACGCGTCGCGGGCGCGGTCAGCGTCGGCACCGGGCTTCACAGACTCTCCCCGCCCGTATCGGCACCGGGCCCGGTGCCGTCGCTCTCCCCCGCGGTGTCGCCCCCCGTGGTCGTGGTCTCGCCCTCGCCGGCCGACCGGCGTCGCTTGCGCACCCGCCACACGATGAACGCCAGCACGACCGCGACCCCGACCGCGATCAGCGCGTAGGTTCCGATCTTGGTGATCACGTTGGCGGCGGCATGTCCGCCGTAGTAGCCGACGAGGCCGAACGTGAGACCCCAGGTGATCGCGCCCGCGGCGTTGTAGAGCAGGAACTTGGGATAGGGCATCTCGTCGATTCCGGCCAGCCAGGCGGCCGCTGAGCGCACGCCGGTGATCCAGCGGGCGAAGAACACGGTCTTGTCACCGTGCTTGGCGAAGAAGCGCTCGCCGGCCTGCACGGCGCGCTCACGCTCGCTGCGCAGCGGTCCCTTGGCGGTGAGGACCTCGCGGCCGAGCCGGCGCCCGAGCTCATAGCCGATCGAATCGCCGATGATCGCCGACGCGATCCCGATCACGAGCACGAGCCAGATCTGCAGCTTGTGCTCACTGGCGAGCACCGCGGCGGTGATCAGCGCCGTCTCACCCGGTGACGGCACGCCGAAGGACTCAAGACCGACGATCGCCGGCAGCAGGTAGCCGAGACTGCCCGAGATCGAGATGAGCGCGGCGAGGACGGCCATGCTCAGTCGACTGCCAAGGCGTCGTCGTCGCGCGCCGCCTGCGCGACGGGCAGGTGCAGCGCGAAGCACGCCCCGGTTGGGACGCCGGGATCGTGGACGAGGTCGCCGCCCATCCGCTGCGCGAGCTCGCGCCCGATCGCGAGGCCGAGGCCGAAGCCGGCCTGTCCCGCGATGCCACGGCCGCGGTAGAAGCGCTGGAAGATCGCCTCGCGCTCCTCGGCGGGGACCCCGGGGCCCTGGTCACGGACGCGGATCGCCACCTGGTCGCCGCCGACGAGCGAGACCGCGATCGTCGTCTCGGGCGGACTCACGCGGACCGCGTTGTCCAGGAGGATGCGCAGGATGCGGGCGACCGACCCCGGATCGCCGAGCGCCCAGATCGAATCCCCGTCCTGCCCCTCGAGGGTGCAGTACACCGAGCGCTCCCGGCTGCCGAGCTCGAACTCGGCGAGCACCGCGCGGGCGAGCTCGCCGAGCTCGACGGGCTCTGAACGCAGCTGCACCTGGGCGTCGATCCGCGAGAGGTCGAGCAGATCGGCCGCCAGTTGCCCGAGACGCCGGGACTGCGCCCGCGCGCGCGCCAGCAGTTCCCGGGCGTCCTCGATGTCGGGCCGGGCGTCGGCGAGGTCCTCGCCGAGCAGCTCGAGCATCCCGTCCAGGGACGCGAGCGGTGTGCGCAGCTCGTGGGAGGCGGTGGCCACGAACGCCCGGCGGGCCTCCTCCTGGCGGCGCAGTCGGTGCTGCATCGAGACCAGGGCGCGGGACAGGTCGCCGACCTCGTCACGCGTGGTGTCGACCGGGACGAGCGCCTCGGGGGCGTCGTGTTGGACCTCGATCGCCGCCACGCGCAGGCGACGCAGGCGACGCACGAGTCGCCCGGACAGCGGGATGGCGAGGAGGATGGTGAGCAGCAGCCCGGCGAGCGCGGCGTCGAGGAAGGCGCGGTCGACGACCCGCACGACGACCGGGATCTCCGCGATCGACTTACGGACCGCGAGCACGAAATGCTCCCGGTATGGCTTACCCGAGGCTGCCGGACAGGACCGCGTGAAGTAGATCGACTCCCGCGCGTACTCGGTCCCGTCGATGGCGCCGATGCTCTTCTGGGTCGCGTGGGTCGCAAACGCGCGGGTCGCATCGTCGTAGTGATCATTGTCGTCGTCGGGTACGCCCAGTTCAGAGTTGACCGGCAGCAGCGAGGTCGCGGGCGCGGCCCCGTTGAAGAGTGTGACGATGCCGCCGCCGATGCGTCGCTGGAGGATGCCGCGCTCGGCCTTGAGGGCGTTGAAGCGGGTGACCGGCTCACACAGCACCGCGGAACGAAACACCGGGGTGCTGCCCTTCAGCTGCCGGGTGAGCGTCCGCTGCTCGGCCGTGCGCAGGCTGTGCTCCAACGGTCCGAGCAGCGCCACCGCGGCGACCGCGAGCGTCGCCACGGCGGTGAGCAGCACCACCGCGGTGATCCTTCCCCGCAGCCCCAGGGCGCTGCGGGCCCGGCGCATCAGCCGCCTCGGAGCCGGTACCCCGCGCCACGCACGGTGACGATGTAGCGCGGCTTGTCGGGCTCGGGCTCGAGCTTCTCCCGCAGATGGCGGATGTGGACGTCGATCGCGCGGGGGTCGCGGTAGGCGCTGTCGCCCCAGATCGCCCGCAGCAGCTCCTGGCGGTTGAGCAGCCGGCCGGGGTCGGCCATCAGCGCGTCGAGCAGCTCGAACTCCGAGAAGGTCAGCTTCACCGGCGCCGCGTCGATCGTCACCTCACGTTGCGCGCGGTCCAGCGAGATCGGTCCGACGACGAGCACCTCGTCGCCCATCGCACGGGTCCCCGCCCGCCGCAGCACGGCGCGGATGCGGCTGCGCAGCTCGGCGAGCCCGAACGGCTTGGTGACGTAGTCGTCGGCCCCGGCCTCGAGGCCGAGGACCGCGTCGGCTTCGGAGTCAAGCGCCGTGAGCATGATGATCGGCACCACGTTGCGACGGGCGCGCAACGTCCGGCAGACCTCATATCCGTCGGGCCCGGGACCGAGCGCGACGTCGAGCAGCACGATGTCGAAGCTGTCGGTGCAGGCCCGGTCGATCGCCGCCCGCCCGTCGGGCACCGCCATCACCCGGTGGCCCTCCCGGGCGAAGGACCGCGTGAGCATCTCCCGCAGGTCGGACTCGTCGTCGACGACGAGGATGTTCAGCGTGCCCCCCACGCGCGCTGACTGCGCGTCGGCGCTCGGTCCCGGCAATGAGCTCATCGCCAGACCGTAGCGGTCCTCACAGGCGCGCCACCTCAAGCTCGCGGGACTCCGCGACGGACGTCTCGGGTCCGAGATCCTCATCGGGGTGGCGTCCACGGGGCGCGGCCTGCCCGATGTCCGCCCACGCCCACAGCGAGACCACCCAGGTGACGGCGGCGAGTGAGACGTGCAACCACACCATCTCAGCCGGCAGATGCAGCTCGTACTGGACGCTGCCGAGCAGACCCTGGGCGGCGATCAGGATCCCGAGCATCGTGAGCGGCTCGGTCGGCTCCAGGCTGCCGAACTCCCGGCGCTTGAGCAGCCACGCACCGATCGTCGCCAGCCCGAAGACGGCCGCGATCGTCGCGTGCTGGTGGATCGCCCAGATGAGCGTTTCGGCGCCCTTGAAGTGCAGGCGCTTGATGATCTGGCCGACGTGACCGCCGGAGTGTGGGCCGGCGGCCGAGGCGACCGTCCCCGCGAAGATGGTGATCGCGCCGAGCACCACGGTGGTGCGCACGGCGAGGACGAGACCGCGGCCGGCCGTCCGCGGCCGGGTGCCGGCGGGGTGGTGGGAGCGCCACACGAGCGCGACCGCGCCGACGACGATGATCATCGACAGGCTGAAGTGGGCCATCACGTAGCCGGGGGCGAGCTTCTCCCGCACCGTGATCCCGCCGAGCACCGCCTGGGCGACGACGCCGAGCGGCATCAGGGTCGCGAGCACCGCGAGATCTCGGCGAAACGGCCGGCGGGTGAAGGCGAGCACCATGACCGCGATCGTCACCACGCCGACGATCCCCGACAGCGACCGGTTGGAGAACTCGATCAGCGCGTGGAGCTGGTCGGGCGGCGTGATGTGCCGGCCGTCACAGCGGGGCCACGTCGCGCAGCCGAGGCCCGAGTCGGTGAGGCGCACCGCGGCGCCGGAGAACACGATCAGGGTGAGCAGGCCGAGGTCGACCCAGGCCGCCGTGCGGAACTGCCGGGCGTTGAGGGCGAGGCGCTCACGCATAGACGAACGGGAGGTCGGGCTCGCGCTCGGCGAGGCTGGGGGCGCTGCGGTCGCGTTCAGAGCCGATCAGCGTGTCGGCGTCGGGCCACTGGATCGCCACCGCGGGGTCGGCGTAGGCGAAGCCGCTCTCGGTCTGCGGGTCGTAGTAGCTGGTCACCTTGTAGGTGACGTCGGCGAGCTCGGACAGGACGCAGAAGCCGTGGGCGAAGCCGTCGGGCACGTAGAGCTGGTGGTGGGCCACGTCGTCGAGCTCATACCCCTCCCACTGCCCGAACTGCGGCGAGCCCCGCCGGATGTCGACGAGCACGTCGAGGATCGCCCCGCGCGCGCAGCGCACGAGCTTGGCCTGACCGGGCTGAAAGTGCATCCCCCGCACCACCCCGCGGCGCGACCGCGAATGGTTGTCCTGCACGAACGGGTCGGTGAGCCCGAGCTCGACGAGCGCGTCGACACGAAACGACTCCACGAAGAAGCCGCGTTCGTCGCCGTGGACGGCGGGGGCGAGCAGCCGGGGGCCGTCGAGCGTGGTGGAGAGCGTCTGCATCACGTAATCCACGTCGGGACGATACTTGACGAGATGGTTCCGGCGAGCCGAGTGGTCGTCAGTCGGACGGCCGTCATCGTCGGCGCCCACCGGTAACGTCGGCCCCCGATGTCAGCCCTCTCCCAATGGTTCGCCGCGGCGGTCGACCCACGCCGCTTTGATCTGCAGGTGAGCGGGCCGGGCGCGGTCCTCGATGTCGGCTGCGGCTCCAAGAAGCTCGCCGGCGCGACCGGTCTGGACATCTCCGCCGATACCGACGCCGACGTCGTCCACGACCTCGACGTCTTCCCGTATCCGATCGAGGACGAGAGCTTCGACCACGTCATCCTGCAGGACGTGATCGAACACGTCGCCGAGCCGATGCGGGTCGTCGGTGAGCTGCACCGGATCCTGCGTCCGGGCGGAACGCTGCAGCTGCGCACCCCGCATTTCTCCTCGGTGCTGGCCTATGGCGATCCCACCCATCGCCACTTCTACTCCAGGAGCGCGATTCGCTACCTCGCCGATCCCGCCTTCGCCCATTATTCCGTCGCGCGGTTTCACATCAACGAGATCAAACTCGACCTGTGGCTGCCGTTTCGGGTGCTGGGGATCGAAGCCCTCGCCAACCGCTACCCCGAGCTCTATGAGCGCTACTTCGCGTTCCGCTTCCCGGCGATGAACATCCGGGCGAGTTTCACGGCCACGAAGTGAGCGACGAGCACCCGCGTCGCGTCGCCATCAACGCGCTCTTCCTGCTTCCGCGGATGGGTGGCTTGGTCACCTACCTGGAGGAGCTGGTACCAGAGCTCGTGCGCGCCGCGCCGCAGACGCGGTTCACGGTGCACTGCT
>CAZZWJ010000133.1:0-7690 GCA_964657875.1 uncultured Solirubrobacteraceae bacterium | reverse complement strand
CACCCCGCCGCCGACCCGGCAGCGACGTCGACGCCGTCGTCGACGGCGGCCACCGCCGCTCAGGCGCCTCCGTCACCCCGGATCTCCGCGCGGCTGCGCGCGCGGGAGGCGGCGCTGCACCGCCAGGTGACGGCCGCGCTGGCCGGCCACGGTGACCCACACGCTCGCTACGGCGCGCTTCCCCGTGACCTGCGCGGCCACCAGCGCCTGCCCCCCGACCAGGTGCTCCCCGCGAGCCTCGCCCACCCTGCCGAGGCGATCGAGGGAAACGCGGTGGCGCTCACGCTCGCCGGCGGGTCGGCCCATGCGGTCGCGGTCGGTCCCGACGTGCCGTCACGAAACCAGGGCACCGCGGATCTGCACACCGGCGCGTCCTGGGTGCTCACGTTCAGCGCCGTCCACGGCCGCGTGCCGCTCTCCGCCGGGCGGTTCACCATCACCGACGGGCAGGGTCAGCTGCTGCACCCCCGCGTCCGGCCCGCCGGCGGCGGGGCGTTGCCGCCCACGGTCCCGGCGGGGCGCCCGTACACGATCGTGATCCGCGCCCGGGTATCGGTCGGCGACGGCCGCCTGCGCTACGCGCCGGCCACGGGCCGCCTGATCAGCGAGTGGGACTTCGACGTCGAGACCGACTAAGGCGCCCGACGGGCCCTGCTCACGTCGCTGCCCAGATCCCCCCGTCGACCGGGATCACCGCTCCGGTCACGTAGCTGCCCGCGCGGCTGGCCAGGTAGACGGCGGTGCCCCCCATGTCGTCGGGGCGCCCGATCCGGCGCAGCGGCGCCGCCTGGGCGATCGCGTCGCCGAACTGCTCGAGCGTCGCGGCCATCATCTTGGACTCAAACGGTCCGGGCGCGATCGCGTTGACGGTGATGAAGCGGGGACCGAGCTCGGACGCGAGCACGCGCGTGAGGTGATGGACGCCGGCCTTGCTGGCCGAGTAGGAGTAGGTCGGCATGCCGGGGACGCGCAGGCCGTCGATCGAGCCGATGTTGATGATCCGCGACGGGTCCTCCAGCGAGGCGCGGCGCTCCAGCGCGCCGAGAAACGCCCGGGCGCAGAAGAACGGCGCCTTCAGGTTGAGCGCGAGCACCTTGTCCCAGCCCGAGTCGGGGAACTCGGCGAGCGGCTGACCCCACGTCGCCCCGGCGTTGTTGACGAGGATGTCGACGTGCTCGCTGCGCCGCGTGACCTCGTCGGCGAGACGCACGCACTCCGCCTCGGTGGAGAGATCGGCGGGGATCGAGGTGATCTCGCCGAACCGGGAGAGCTCGGCGACGGCGTCCTCGCCGGCCTGCGCCTTGCGCGAACTCACGAACACGGTCGCGCCCGCCTGCAGGAGCCCGCGGGCGATCATCATCCCGATGCCGCGGGTCCCGCCGGTCACCACCGCCACCTTTCCGTCGAGGTCGAACAGGTCCATTTCCCGCCTCCGAATCCATGGTTGTCGCCAGAGCGCCCGCGGCGCGATCCTAAACGGGTGCCGCCGCGGGCGCCTGTGGCGTGTCGCCGTCGGGCCATGCGCCGCGGTGAACCTTCCGGCTCGCGTATGGTCTGCGCGTCGATGCCCGCTCGTCCCGACATCACCGCCGCCTCCACGCGCGCCATCGCCCCCGCCCGCGGCACCGCCACCACCAACGGCACCACCGCCACCCCGGCCGCCGCCGGCGATCCGCTCGGGATCGTCACCGAGGCGCAGTCGCGGATGCGCGAGACGCTCACGCTCGCCTCCCAGCATCTCGACCCGTCACTCGTCGACGTGCTCTCGATCCTCGGCTACGACTACGACTACACGACGGCTCGCGGGAGCCTCATCTACGACGTCGACGGCCGCGAGTACCTCGACTTCCACAGCGGCGAGGGGTTCGCGAGCCTCGGCCACAATCACCCCGACATCCGCGACACGATCAAGGCGACGCTCGACGCCGAGCTGCTCGACGGCGTGCAGATCCAGTACTCGCCGCTGGCCGGGATGCTCGCCGAAGCGCTCACCGCGCGGCTGCCCCGCTCCCTGGACGCCGTGTTCTTCGGCTCCACGGGCGCCGAGATGGTCGACTCGGCGATGAAGTTCGCGCGGGCGGCCACCGGCCGGCGGGAGATCGTCTCCACCGACGGCGGCTACCACGGCGTCACCTATGGCCCGCTGTCGATCGTCGGCGAGGATTTCTTTCAGCAGGGGTTCGGTCCGATGCTGCCCGGCTGCCGACGCGTGCCCCATGGCGATCTCGACGCGCTGGAGAAGGTGCTCAAGCGCCGGAAGGCCGCCGCCTTCATCGTCGAGCCGATCCAGGGCGTCGGGGTCAATCCGCCGCCGCCGGGCTACCTGGAGGGCGCGCAGGCGCTGTGCCGGCGCTACGGCACGCTGTTCGTGCTCGACGAGGTCCAGACCGGCCTCGGACGCACCGGGCGCTGGTTCGCGCTGGAGCACTGGAACCTCGAGCCCGACATCGTCACCGTCGCCAAGGCGCTGTCGGGCGGCTTCATGCCGACCGGGGCGATGATCACCCGCCGTGAGATCTTTCAGCAGGCGGTCGGCACCCTGGAGCGCTGCTACGTCCAGCAGTCGACCTACGGCCGCAACCGCCTGTCGATGGCGGCCGGCCTGGCCGCGATGCGCGTGATCGAGCGCGACGGACTCGTCGCCCACGCCGAGCGGATGGGGAGCCGGCTGCGGGCCGGCCTCGGCGAGCTGCAGGACCGCTATGAGATGCTCAGCGAGGTCCGGGGAATGGGGCTCATGTGGGGGATCGAGCTCGCGGCGCCGTCGACCCGCGTGGCCAAGCTCAACTGGCGCCTGATCCACCTGGCCAGCGAGGGCCTGTTCCCGCAGCTGGTCGTGATCCCTCTGCACCGAGATCACGGCGTGATCACGATGGCCTCGGGCAAGAACGACGTGATCAAGCTGCTGCCGCCGCTCACCGTCTCCGCGACCGAGGTCGACCGCTTCCTGGAGGCGCTGGACGCGGTGCTCGCCGACCTGCACGGCGACTCGAGTCGCAACTGGGGTGTCGTGCGCGACATCGCGAAGACGACGTTGCGTCGCCACCTGTCGCGCCGGGACCCCCAGGCGGCGGGCCTCGCGCCGCTGCACGGCCAGCCGGTCGACACGACGCGCGACGACGTCCACCTCGTCACCGGGGCGAGCGGGTTCATCGGCGGCCATCTCGTCGAGCGGCTGCTCGCCGACGGCCACCAGGTCCGCTGCCTGGTGCGCCCCGGATCCGACATCACCCGGCTGCAGCGGCTCGGGGTCGAGCTCGCGCCGGGCTCGCTGGAGGACCCGCGATCGCTGGCCCGGGCCACCGAGGGCTGTGACTACGTCGTGCACTGCGGGGCGATGGTGAGCGATTGGGGCACCGTGCAGGAGATCGAGCGCGTGAACGTCGCCGGCACCCGCCACCTGCTCACCGCCGCCGGCGAGGCGTCGGTCCGGCGCTTCGTGCACGTGAGCTCAACCGACATCTACGGCTATCCGGGCCGACCTGCGGTCGACGAGTCCCAGCTGCCCGCCGGCTTTCGCAACTGGTATGCCCAGACCAAGCTCGACGCCGAGGCCGAGGTCACGCGTGCGGTCGGCGACGGCCTGGAGGCGGTCGTGCTGCGGCCCGCGACGGTCTGGGGCCCGCGTTCGCTGGAGACCGTCGGCGAGATCGGCGGCGCGATCAAGGGCGGCTACATGCTGCTCGTCGACGGCGGGCGACGGATCGCCGGCCTCGTCTACATCGATAATCTCGTCGACGCGATGGAGCTGGCGCTGCGCCATCAGGACGCTCGGGGCGAGGCGTTCAATGTCACCGACGGACTGCCCGTGACCTGGCGGCAGTTCACCGACGGGCTCGCGGCCGGCATCGGCGAGCCCGGCGCACGGCTGTCGATGCCCTACGCCTTGGCCAGCGGGGTCGGGGTGTGCCTGGAGCAGGGCTACCGGTTCGTGCGTCGGGCCACCCATCTGAGCACCCCGGCGCTGCTCTCACGCCAGGCGGTGCAGATCATGGGCACCGATCAGGACTTCTCCAACGCCAAGGCGCGCGCGGTGCTCGGCTGGGCGCCGCGGGTGAGCTACGCGCAGGGGATGGAGGCGACCGTCGCCTGGCTGCGCGACGAATATCTCGTGGACGGTCGGTGAGGATTCACGTCGGTCGGTCGGTGGCGGCGCTGGTGATCGGTCTGATCGCCGTCGCGGCCTGCGCCGGTCGAGCCCTCGCCGCCCCGCCCCGGTTTCAGGTGCTCGTCGACCGGGCGCCGCTCAGCTCGCCACTGCCGGGCGGCTTCCTCGGCCTCTCGCTGGAGTACCGCACGATCCCCCAGTGGCTGGGCGCGGTGTCGTCGCCGTCGGCGGTCAACCCGACGCTGCTGGGACTCATCCGCGGTCTGAACCCGACCGGACGTCCGGATATCCGCATCGGCGGCCAGAGCACCGACCGGTCGTGGTGGCCGGTCCCCGGCGCCAAGGCGCCCACCGGGGTCACCTATGCGCTCACGCCGACCTGGACCGCTGACGCCCGCGCGCTCGCCCAGGCGCTGGACGCGCGGATGCTGCTCAGCGTCAACCTCGAGGCCAACTCGCCCCAGGACAGCGGCTATGAGGCACGTGAGCTGCTGGCGGGGGTCGGCGCGTCCTACGTCGACGGCCTGGAGATCGGCAACGAGTCCGACCTCTACACGACGACGCCCTGGTACCGGGTGCTCAACGGTCAGGACATCCCGTGGTCGCGTCAGGTCGGTCAGCCGGTGTACTCGCGCGCCCCCGGTTACGACGAGGCCGACTTCCTCGCGGAGTTCCGGCGCACGCTCGCGGTGCTGCCGGCCGACGTGGCGATCGCCGGCCCCGACGCCGTCGAGGCCGACTGGCTGGGCCCGTTCACCGGGCTCGTGAGCCCCCTGGGACGGATCCGGACCCTCGACTCCCACTCCTACGCGCTGCTGCAGTGCGTCCAGGATCCGTTCTCCCCGCGCTACCCCTCAATCTCCAATCTGCTCGCCTACCGCGCCTGGCACAACCTCCTCAACGGTGCGTTCCCGGCGCTCGCGCTCGCCCACAGCGAGGGCCTGAAGTTCCGGGTCGATGAGATGGGCTCGGTGAGCTGTGACGGGCGCGCCGGGGTGAGCGACACGATGGCGTCGGCGCTGTGGGTGACCAACGCGCTGTTCTTCGCCGCGCGCGAGGACGTGAGCGGCGTCAACCTGCACAGCTACCCCAACTCGACCAACGGGCTCTTCGACCTCGCCCACACCGCGGCCGGCTGGAGTGCGACGATCCATCCGATCTATGACGGCGCGCTCATGTTCGCCCGCGCCGATCCGGTCGGCGCCCGCGTGCTCTCCCAGGTCTCGAACGCTCCGACGACGCTTCAGACGTGGTCGACGATCGGCCTGGACCATCGCGTCCGGGTGCTCGTCGACAACGAGGGCGCGGCGGCGCAGGTCTCGATCCACGCGCCGCGGGGGTACGGTGCCCGGCCCGGTTCGGTGCAGCGGCTGCTCGCCCCGAGCGCCGGCGCGACCACCGGGATCACGATCGGCGGCTCGAGCTTTGACACGTCGACCTCGGGTGTCGCGCCGGTGCCGGTGGCGGCGACCGTGCGCCCCGGCCTCAGCGGCTACACGCTCCAGGCGCCCGCCCACTCCGAGACGCTGCTCACGCTCAGCTTCCGCGGCGCGTCGGGCGGCTGACCGCGAGTCAGGCGGGGGCGGTCGGGTCGGGGCCCTCGGCGAGCTCCCCGTACTCGACGTGCGGGGGGTCTGCGCCGGTGAGGGTGTGCCGCAGCCCGAGGAAGGCGACGGCGCCCAGGATCGCGGGGACCGCGACCTGAAAGGCGCGGTAGGCGAGCACGGCGGCGGTGGCCAGCGACAGCGGGCTGCCATAGAGCACGAACGCGCCGATGAGACCGCCGTCGGTGCCGCCGATGCCGCCGGGCAGCGGGATCAGGCCGCCGAGTTGACCGATCACGTAGGCGAACACGAGCGGGCCGAGCGGCTGGTGGCTGCCGAACGCGGCGAAGGCGACGACCAGGGCGGCGATATCGAAGCCGAGGTATCCGACCGCGCCGAGGATCGCGCGCCAGCGGCGGTCGCGCAACAGCGTCCCGACGTCGCGGATCCCGCCCGCCAGGGAGACCACCACGACCCGCAGGCGGCCGGCGCGCCCGCCGTCGAAGCGGTTGTGGGCGAGCCTGCGCAGGATGAACGGGAGCGCCGCGACGAGCGCCGCCGCGGCCCAGGCGAGGCCGGTGAAGAGCGCGGTGGTGATCGTCGGGGCGTGGCCGTCGAAGACGCCGAGCAGGAGCAGCAGGCCGAGCAGCGCGGTGATCGCGAAGTTCGGGAGTGACGTGAGGATGAAGAACGACACGCTGCGCCGTCCGATGTGCTCGGTGTCCATGCCGCCCTGGTGCAGGGCCCAGGCGCCGAGCGCGAGGCCGCCGGCTCCGCCGGTCGGCAGCAGCACGTTGGTCGCCTGCTCGGCCATCCCCAGCTGATAGGAGAACCGCCAGCCCATCCGCGGGCAGAAGACGTCACGGAAGGCGACGATGTTCGACAGGCAGGAGGCGAGCTTGAGCAGTCCGATCAGGATGAGCAGCCGGAGATCGGCATCGCTGAAGCGGTGGCGCAGGGTGCCGAGGCCCGGCAGCGTGAGCACGAGCGCGGCGATCACCCCGATGACGATCGCGAGTCCGACGAGCCGCCGGACGATGTGCCGGGAGGCGAACTCGTCGGGCATCGGCCCCTTACCGGAGCCCGAATCGGGCCGATCACGATTCGGGGTGCTCGTCGCCACCCCCACAACTTATCTCGCTCTTAAGATTTTGTTTGGCTTCCCGGTGCAAACCGGGCGACGGGAGCGTGCTCAGCTTCCCCCCACGGCACTCGGCGTCAGCGGCGCGCCGGCCACGGTCGCGCACACGAGATAGTCGGTGTCAGGCGCGAAGGGCCACCGCCACAGCGCCGTCGCTCGCACCGGGATCGCGAAGTGGGCGAGCGCCACCCGGGGGTCCGCGTCACCGGGACCGCAGCCATGCGCGATGAGTGCCAGCCCGTGTTCGATGTCGTCCTGCGCCGCCGCGGTGATCTCCGACAGCGCGACCGTCTGCGGGTGCCCGGGCCACCATCCCAGCGGATCGTGCAGGTGCGCAACGCGTCCGCGGGGCACCGATGCGTGCAGTCGGGCGACCACGCCACGGATCACGCTGGGCCCCAGTCGACTGAGCACCCACCGCCGGCGGGGGGCGGGGATCCCGAGATCGAGCATCGCGGGATACAAGAGCTGGGTGTACAGCAGGTCCCCGACCACCAGGTCATACGGTGCGCCGGGAAGTGGCGCCGCGGGGATGAACACCGGATCGGGCACCTGACCCCGGGCGGTCGTGCGAATGATCCGGTCCGCCGCGCCGGCGGTGACGTCGTGGTCGACGACGCGGACCCGGTGTCGCAATCGAGCCGGCAGCCGGCGGCGGGCCCGTCGGGAGGCGTGGGGATCGATGTCGATCAACGTGACCTCGGCGGCTCGGGCGGCCAGCCGCGTCAGCGGCAGGTCGTGACCGTTGCCGGCCCCGACCACGGCGACGCGCGCCGCGGTCTCGACCAGCGGATCCAGCAGGCCCCACAGCGCATCGCGGGCGGGTTGCCATCCCCGCGCCCGCGCGTCGGATGCGAGCCGGTTGCGCCCCGCGTTGGCGGCGAGCACGGGGGAACG
>CAZZWJ010000132.1:0-7716 GCA_964657875.1 uncultured Solirubrobacteraceae bacterium | reverse complement strand
GGGTCGCCGGCGGACCGCCGGGGCCGCCGGGGAGCGCCGATGCGCGCCGGCGCCCGAAGCCCTGGGCGAGCAGCGCGATCCGCCGCGCAGCCAGTCCGGTGAGCGTGGTCGCCATCGGGCGATCCTCGCACGCGGCGGGACGAATACCATCAACGACGTGCCTGCCCCGCCCGCGGCGCCCGGATCGCTCGCGATCGCCCAGGTCACCCCCTTCGCCTGGGAGGTGGAGAACGAGTGCAACCAGTACGTGGCCCGCGTCGCCGACCAGCTGGCCGCTCGGGGTCACAGCGTGCTCGTGATCACGCCCTCCCAGGACGCCGAGCTCGTACGGGAGAGCCGGCGGCTGATCCGCCAGAGCCCCGAGACGCTCGCCGTGGAGCCCGGCGTGCAGATCCTCGGGGTCGGCGAGGTGCTCGCGTTCGCACCGACCCGCCGGCGCAGCGCGTCGCTGCCCGTCGACGTCGCGCGCACGATCGAGCAGACGCTCACGACCGTCGCCCTCGACGTGGTCCACGTCCACGAGCCGTTCGCGCCGAGCGCCTCGAGCGTCGCCCTGCGCCATTCCCATTCGCTGAACGTCGGCTCCTTCCACGCGCCCACCGAGCGGATCCTCTCCACCCAGCTCGCGCGACCGCTCACCCGGCTGCTGTTCAGCCGCATGGACGCGCGGATCGCCAGCTACGACGCGACCCGCGCACTGCTGCAGGGGTTCTTCCCCGGCGACTACCGCGTGATCTCACCCGGCGCCGATGCGCCCGCGCTGCCCACCCCCGTCCCGACCCACGACGGCGACCGGGTCCCGGAGCTCGTGATGCTCGCCACCGAGGAGCGGGCGGCGCTGCGGACGTTCCTGCGCGCGCTGCGGGCCCTGCCCCGCGACCGGCCGTGGCGGGTGACGATCTGGTCACCGCGCCCGACGCCGGCGCCCGCGACCATCCCCCAGGCGCTGCGGGAGCGGATCCGCTTCCTCGACGCCGAGACGGCGAGCGAGGCCGAGGTGCTCACGGGGGCCGACGTCGTCGTGTTCGCCTCCGAGGGTCTGCGGTCGACCCCGGGCACCATCATCCGGGCGCTCGGCGCGGGGGCTCGGGTGGTCGCCGCTCGCCTGCCGGTCTATGAGGAGGTGCTCATCGACGGCGAGCGCGGGCTGCTGTTCGAGCCCGGCGAGACCGAGACGCTCGCCGCTCACCTCACGCGCCTGCTCGGCACCGGCGACCCGTCCGGGCTGCGGCCCGACACCGCGCAGACCGCCGCCCTGCGCGACGACCTCGGCTGGCCGCGCGTCGCCGCCGAGCTCGAGTCCGTGTACACCGAGCTCGCCGCGCGTCGCCACCGTGACCCGGGCAACGCGACGCTGCGCCGACGCCTGCGCGAGCGCCCGCTGATCGACGTCGATCTGCACATGCACACCGACTACTCCGCCGACTGCGCGACACCCGTCGAGGTGCTGCTCGCCGAGGCCCAGCAACGCGGTCTGGGCGCGATCGCGGTCACCGACCACAACGAGATCTCCGGCGCCCTGGAGGCCCGCGCGAAGGCGAGCGGGATCTCGGTGATCGTCGGCGAGGAGGTGAAGACCAAGTCGCAGGGTGAGGTGATCGGATTGTTCATCGAGGAGAAGATCCCCCGGGGGATGACGCTCGAGCAGACGATCGCCGAGATCAAGCGCCAGGGCGGCCTCGTCTACGTGCCCCATCCGTTTGACCGGATGCACTCGGTGCCCGACTACGAGCATCTGCTCGGAGTGATCGACGACGTCGACGCGATCGAGATCTTCAACCCGCGGATCGCGATCTCGGAGTTCAACGAGGAGGCGGTGCGCTTCGCGGCCAAGTACCGGATCCCCGCGGGTGCGGGGTCCGACGCCCACGTCCCCCAGGGACTGGGCTCGGTGCGGATCCGGATGCGGGCCTTCGACGGCCCGGATGAGTTCCTGCAGTCCCTCCGCGACGCCGACATCATCCGCAACCCGGCGTCGCTGCTCTACGTGCAGGCTCTGAAGTTCCTGCAGACCAAGGCGATGCCCTCCGGTGCGCGCAGGGCCTCGCGGCAGCGGCGAGTGCGACGGGCCACCGGCCGCAAGTCCTGATGCAGCGCCAAGGACAAGTCCGCCCGATCGCCAAACAGGGCAGCGTGCCCGCGACCGACGACGAGATCCGCGAGAAGTACCTGGAGCGGGCGATCCGGGAGCTGAACAGCTTCGCCCACCGCCTGTCGGAATGTGAGCAGTGCCCGCGCGGTCAGTTGATGCCGGTGCTCGGCTCCGGCCACCCCCAGGCCGACGTCATGATGGTCAAGCACTCCGCGCTCCCCTCCGAGGTGCAGGAGGGCGTCGCCTTCTACGGCCGCGGCGGCAGTGCGCTGATGAAGTCGCTCAAGCGCCTGAACATCGACCCGCTGGCCGTCTACGGGACGCTGTGCGTGAAGTGCCCGGTCGTCGACTCAGACCTCGCCGACCCGGTGTGCGTGGGACGCCTGCTGGAGGAGATCACGATCGTGGCGCCCAAGCTGATCGTCGTGATGGGCGAGGACGCGCTGGCGACCGTCAACGACCTCGGGGTCCCGCTGTCCCGCCCGCTGCGCGCCACCCCCGGCGAGCTGCAGCGGTTCACCCCGTCGATGGAGGCGCTGCTCGTGCCCAACATCGACGACTCACTCGACGACGAGTCGGCCAAGCGGGCGTTCTGGAACGCCTTCCGGGTCGTCGGCGAGTGGTGGGACGACCTCCCGCCCTACTGAGCTGAGGAACCGCGGCGGCGGGGACGGGGACCGCGGATCGTCGCGGTCCGGCGCGCGACCACCCGGCTCGGCGCGCCGTGCACCGTGGCGTGGGCGCTGACCGTGAGCTGCACGTCGAGCCGGTGTGCGGATCCGAGCGCCCGACGCGCGGCCGGGTCGAGGCTCGCCGACACCGTCGTGGCTCCGGCGGCGGGCAGCGAGAAGGGGACGGTGGCGACGGTGACCCGGCGGCGGCCGTGCGTTCCCCGGGAGCCAGGTGCGGCCGGGAGCATCGCGGTCTCGGTCACCCGGCCCGCACACGCGGTCACCGCGGCGAGTCTCAGACGGGTGCGCGTCCCCTGCACCCCGGCCCGCCCGACGTGGAGGTGCACCACGTCGACCGCGGGTCCGATCTCGGTCACCGCCGCGACACCCGTGTCGGTGGTGCCCGCGACCACGCAGCTCTGCGCCGAGCCGCAGGCGACCTCGCCGCTGGGTCCGAACGGGGCCGCGACCACGGCGGTGGGGGCGCCGTCGCGGATGGCGAGGAGCACGTCTGCGCCCGTCGCCGAACGGCCGGCGGCCGCGCACAGGATTCTCGTCAGACAGCTCACGCTCGTGAGATCGGCGCCGCGGACGAGCCGCGGACGCCCGAGGGTGCCCGCCGCATCGGAGATCAGCAGGCTGCTGCCATCGGAGTCGGTGCCGAGCAGCTCACAGCCGCCGCCGGCCGCACACCCGCCGGTGGCGAGCATCGTCGTCCCCGGGACCGCTCGGACGGCGCCGAGCACGCCGGCGCGCACCGGCGCGACGATCCCGGTGCCGTGACTCCCGGTGCCGAGGGCGTCGCAGGTTCCCGCCGCGCAGACGACGCCGACGAGCTGGGAGACCTGGGGATCGCCGTCGTGCGACAGCGGCGACGGAGCGCCGTCGCGGATCTGGGTGGCCACCGCGTCCTCACCCGCCCCGACCGCCTCACAGGTCGTCGCCGACACGCAGGCGACCCCGGTGAGCACCGGCCCGTCGCCGACGGCGGCGTCGGGCACGATCTGGGGCACGGCGGGCACCCCGCCGGTGATCGTCACCACCACCGCCGAGGTGTCGCCGTGGCCGCCGGCGAGGCTTCCCACCGCCTCACAGGTCGTCGCCGACGGACACGCGATCGCGCTCAGCCGCAGCTCGTCGGCCGGCGAGAGCAACGGCACGGCGAGAGCCCGGCCGGGGATGCCGCCGTTGACGCCGACCACGACGGCATCGCCCGCGCTG
Organism: uncultured Solirubrobacteraceae bacterium; assembly: GCA_964657875.1. GTDB lineage: Bacteria > Actinomycetota > Thermoleophilia > Solirubrobacterales > Solirubrobacteraceae > Palsa-465. The sequence continues at coordinate 3,732 of CAZZWJ010000132.1, read as the reverse complement.
CTGGAACCGACGCCTTCGCAACGGGTCGCCGACATGCAGGCGATCGCCGACAGGGCACTCGCGCCGGCGACGGTCACCGGGTTGCCGATCGGCAACGGCGCCACGCTCTGCGCCCGGGCGGCGCCGGACGTCGCCGTCAGCGACAGAGTCAGCGTGGCGAGCGCGAGCGAGGGCCACCGGCGGACCGCGAGTCGCATCTCAGCCCATCGTGATGATGATCTTGCCGAGCTTGGCGCCGGCCTGAAAACGCGCATAGGCATCCGACGCCTGGGCGAGGGCGAACGTCTCGGCGATCGGCACCGCGATCTCGCCGGCGGCGAGCGCCGGGAGCACCGAGCGCTCGACGGCGCGGGCGGTGAGCGCCTTGCCCTCCAGCGGTCGCGCGCGCAGGGTGGAGCCGTGGATCCGGCCGCGCTTGCCCATCAGCGCCCCGAGGTTGATCTCGCCCTTGGCGCCGGCGCCGGTCCCGATGACGGCGATCCGGCCGCCGACCTCGAGCGCGCGCAGGTTGTCGGCGAGGTTGATCGCACCGACGAGCTCGAGGATCACGTCGAACGGCCCGTGCTCGGCGAACCCCTCGGGCGCGATCGTCTCCGCGCCGAGCCGGGCGACGGCGTCGCGGTGCGCGGCGTTGCGCACCGTTGCGGTGACGCGCGCGCCGGCCGCCCGGCCGAGCTGGACGGCGGCGGTGCCGACCCCGCCCGCGGCGCCGTGGACGAGCAGCCGCTCGCCGGCGAGCAGCTCCCCCTGGGTGAAGACGGCGTCGTGGGCGGTCGTGAAGACCTCGGGAAAGCCGCCGGCGGCGGTGAGATCGACCTCGTCGGGGACCGGCATGAGGATCCGCTCGTGGACGGTGGCCAGCTCCGCCTGGCCGGCACCGCCGACGATCCCCATCACGCGGTCGCCGACCGCGAACCGCGTCGCTCCGGGACCGAGCGCGACCACCTCGCCGGCGAGCTCCAGGCCGGGAATGTCCACCGGCACGCCCGGGGGCGGGGGGTAGCCGCCCGCCAGCTGCATCATGTCGGCACCGTTGAGGCCGGCCGCGTGGACGGCGACGAGCACCTCCCCGGAGCCGGGCTCGGGGTCCGGATGCTCCTGCACGAGGATCTGCCCGTCGACGATCGTGGCGGCGCGCATCGCGGGCGGAACCCTACCGGCGCACGAGCTCGGCCACGCACTCGATGTGCGGGGTCTGGGGGAACATGTCGACCGGACGCACCCGCACGAGCTCATAGCCGCCGTCGGCGACGAGCTGGGCGGCGTTGGGCGCGAGCGTCGTCGGGTTACACGACACGTAGACGATCCGGCTCGGCGACGCCTCGATGACCCGTCGCACGACCTTCTGGGAGAGGCCCGAGCGCGGCGGGTCGACGACGAGCACGTTGGGGCGCCCCGCCTTCTCGACGAGCTCGCGCAGTGCCAGGCGGACGTCGCCGGCGAAGAAGTGGGCGTTGTCGACCTCGTTGGCCTTCGCGTTCCTGATCGCGTCCGCGACGGCCCGCTCGACGATCTCAAGTCCCCACAGCTCGGCGACGTGCGGCGACAGCGTGAGGCCGATCGTGCCGATCCCGCAGAAGAGGTCGAAGAGCCGCTCATAGCTCTGGGGGCGGGCGTACTCGGCCACGAGTGCGTACAGCCGCTCGGCCATCTCGGTGTTGGTCTGAAAGAACGCCTCGGGCGAGACGGAGAACGTCATCCCGGCGAGCACCTCGTCGAAGCGGTCGCTGCCCGCCAGCAGCGACGTGGTGCCGCCCTGGGTCGTCTCCCCGACGGCGGCGATTCGCGTCCACAGCAGCCCGGTGACATGCGGGCCGACGGCGGCCACGAGCGCGTCGCGGTCCAGCGCGTCGGCGGCGTCGGAGGTGACCAGCCGGGCCTGGATCGCCCCGGTGCGACGGCCCTCGCGGATGACCAGGTTGCGCAGTAGCCCCTGGTTGGTCTCCCGGTCATAGGCCGACAGGCCCTGCTCCCGGCACCAGGCGACGATCCGTTCGCGGGCGGCGTTGGCCGGCTCGGAGGCGAGCAGGCAGTCGTCGAGGGGAACGATCTCATTCCAGCGCCCCGGCGCGTGAAAGCCGCACTGGAGCTCGCCGGCGGGACCGTTGCCGAACGAGTACTCGAGCTTGTTGCGATAGCGCCACTGCTGCTCGGCGGGCACGATCGGCTCCAGGACGAAGCCCTCCAGGCGGCCGATGCGGGTGAGCGCGTCGGCGACCTGCTCGGTCTTGATCGCCAGCTGGCGCTCGTAGCCGAGCACCTGCCAGGGCGCGCCCGGGTGGTCGGCGAGCGGCGGGATCCGATCCGGGCTGGGGGTGATGATCTCGGTCATGCGCGCTTCGGCGTAGGACCGCTTACGCTTGCCCACGACGGCGCGGACGCGGTCGCCGGGCAGGCCGCCGGTGACGAACACGACGTAGCCGCCCTCCATCCGCGCGACGCCGGCGCCGCCGAAGGCGAGTGAGTCGATCGTCAGCTCGAGCTCGTCCCCGCGCTGGGGGCGCGCGTTCGTCGTCGCAGTTTCCATAGCCGTGTAGGAAAGCACCCGATCATGGACCCACAACCGAGCCTCGCGCCCGCCGACCGCCGCCGACAGGTGATCTGCGGCGCCGCCCTGGTCGTGATCGGGGTGTACCGGCTGGTGACGCTGTTCACCACCCCGTCGCTGATCGGCAGCCATCCGGTGCTCCTGGAGGCCCTGCGCGGGTCGACGTCGTCGCTGGTCACCGGCGGTGCGTTCGCCCGCGTCGGGCGGGCGTCGCTGGTGCTCGCGCTGCTCGTGCCGCTGCCGACGCTGATGATGAGCGACCCGTTCGTGTGGTGGGCGGGGCGGCTGTGGGGACCGGAGGTGATCGAGCTCGTCGCGGGCCGGGGGGCGAGTGAGCGACGCGGGACCCAGCGGGCGCTGCGCTACATCGAACGGGGACGGGCGTGGGCGATCGTGCTCGCGCCGGTGCTGCCGGTCCCGAGCATCATCATCTACGCCGCCGCCGGCTGGACGGGCATGCGGCTGCGCTGGTTCATCCTGCTGGACCTCATCGGCACGCTCAGCTGGGTCGCGCTGATCGTCGGGCTCGGATACGCGCTCGGGCGCCCGGCGGTCAAAGTCGCCCACGCGATCACGCACTACTCGCTGCTCATCACCCTGGGGCTGGTCGCGGTGAGCGTCGTGATCGCGGTATGGCGGACGAGCCGCGCCGGGGTCGGCCCCGGCGCGGGCCCCGGCCCCGGCCCGCCGGCGGTCGAGTCCGAGGAGGACCCGAGCGCCGGAGCGTAGGTGGCAGGGGTCAGCCCAGCGTCTTCTCCAGCGCGCCGACGACGGACTTGCGGTTGGCGTTCTTGCGCTCGTAGGTGAGGACCTTGCGCTGCTCGGGCTTTGAGAGCTCCTTCAGGCGCGCCTGGACCTGAGCGACGTTGAGGTCGTCGTAGCCGACGATCGGGAACGCGGGGCCGACCCCCGCCGCCCGGCGGGCACGGTCGGCGCCGCGGACGAGGCGGTCGACCGGCGGGGCCTTGCGAGCCTTGCGGGTGACGTTCTCAAAGCGCTTGGCGCCCTTGTGCAGCAGGTCACCGACCTCGTCGCCGGTCTGACGACCGAGCCGCATCAGCTCGGTGACGAGCTCGTTGGCGTCCTTGCGGGTGATCCGGCCGCGGGAGGCGGCGTCGTCGAGCGTCGCCTGGACGTGCTCGCGGGTGAGGGTCACCGAATCGGTCTTCTTGGCGCGGGTGTTC
>CAZZWJ010000131.1:0-7720 GCA_964657875.1 uncultured Solirubrobacteraceae bacterium | reverse complement strand
CAGGTGCGTCAAGCCAGACATGCTCTTCGCGTTCCTCCGGCGGTTGCTGTGCGTTGGGCCGCTTCCGAGCCACCCACGCGTGGTGGGTTCACCGGCTGCGGTCTTTGCACAGGTTTTCGGTCGCTAACTCGTGCAATTTTACCCGGCGGGGTGCCGCCTGACAACGCTGCGCCTCACCTTTGTAGGAAATGCGCTACTTGAAGACCTCAGAAGCTGCGCAACTTCTCAATGTGAGCCCCAACACGCTGCGCGCGTGGGAACGCAGGTTCGACTTCCCCAAGCCGCAGCGGTCGCCGGGCCAGCATCGGCTGTTCACGCACGGTGAGATCGCGGCGCTGCGAGATGCGTTGCAGGAGGGTCTGTCGATCTCCTCGGCGGTCTCCCGCGCGCGAGAGGGGCTCGTCTCCGACGCCAACTCCCTCGTCGGGGCGCTCAGCTCATTCGAGCGCGACCGGGCCGACACGGCAATCGAAGCGTCGCTGGCGATGCGGTCGGTCGAGCGATCGGTCACCGAGATCGTGCTGCCGACCCTCGATGAGGTCCACCGCCGCCACGGCGCCGAATCGGCGGCCTGGGCGTTCGCGGCGCACTGGGCGGCGGACTGGCTGCGCAGAGCGGTGCGACTCGCGCCCGCACCGGCCCGCCCGTTCGCGATGCTCATCGGCGACGCGACGCGCGACGAGCTCGACCCCGACAGCCCCCGCCTGCGGGTGCTCGAGCTGCTCTGCATCCGCTCGGGCATCGACGTGCTCAGCCTCTCCGCTCGTGGGGTCACCGGGATCGGCGACGCCGTCACCGTGCACCGACCCGACCTCATCGTCATCGCCGGCGGACATCTCTCCGATGACGCGGTCGCCCGCTGGGCCTACGCCGCCCGCCTCGCCACCGGCGCGGTGCCGATCGCCGTCTTCCGCCGCGGCGACGGACGCGCAAACAGCCGGACGACCGGCGCACGCGCCCTCCCGCTCGATCCCGCGGCGGCCTGCCGGCGGATCGTGAACCTGCTCGAGAACCAGCAGGTCGACGTCGGCAGCGACCGGCGCGACGAGGCGGCCCCGATGCGCCGCGCTCTGTAGACCCTCGCCAGCGCGACCACCGCGATGTCGCTTCCCGAGTGCGAATGCGTACGACAACGCACCCGATGCACCTTCCCGGCGCAATTTGACGCCCGAAGTGCACGCAGGGCTGCAGACATTGCGCTTTGCTGCCGATACCACCAACAATGGAACTCATGAACGGGATTCGCACCAACGCAGCCGCCGTCATGTTGGGCATCAGCCCCAACACGCTGCGCAGCTGGGAGCGTCGATACGGCTTCCCCAAGCCCCACCGCTCCGCCGGCGGTCACCGCCAGTATTCGCTGAGCGAGGTCGAGGCGCTGCGACTCACGCTCGCCGAGACCCACAACGTCTCCTCCGCGATCTCACTCGCCCGTGAGCGCGGCGAAGGCCCCTCCACCTCCCTGCGACTCTCCGGCGCGTTCGCCGCCTTCGACGAGGAGACGTCCAACCGGCTGCTCGAGGAGAGCCTCGGACTGCGCTCGGTCGAGCGGACGATCGAAGAGGTCCTGCTGCGGGCGCTCGTCGACCAGCGCGAGCCCGAGGGCCCGACCGCCGAGTACGAGTTCGGCTGGCGCTACGCCGTCGGCTGGCTGGCCGCCCAGCGCCGGATGGCTCCCCCGGCGACCCGCCGCGAGGGCGTGATGGTCTTCGACGCCTCCGCCCCGTGCGACCTCGACGCCGTCCATGCCCAGGCCCTCGAGCTCGTGCTGCGCCGCGCCGGCCTGCGCACACTGTCGCTCACCCCCGCGATCGAGCCCACCCGACTCGGCCGCGCGCTGCGCGCTCTGGAACCCGCCGCCGTCGTGCTCACCGGCCAGCGGGTCTCCCTGGACGCGATCGGCCGCCTCGTCTACGCGGTGCGCTCCGTCGCCCGTGACGCGCTCGTCTTCGACTACCGCGGCGCCGTGCCCGACACCGGCGCGAGCACGGTCGTCCGCCTCGGCGACGGCCCGATCTCGGCACGTGACGTGCTGCTGGCGCGGTTGGAGGATGCGGGTGTCGCCGGGCCCTCGCGGACCGTTGCCTCGGCCACGCGGCCGCTGATCGCCGAGGCGCCCCGGCCGTCCCGCGCCAGCGCCTGAGTCTCAGCTCGCCGTCGACGGACAAGAGCCGGCCCTGGGCGGCTCCCCCAGACTCCTAGAATCGGCCGCTCATGGCCACCGTTCACCGCCCGGTCGATCCGCGCGCGTCGTTTCCGGCGCTCGAGGAGGACGTGCTCGCCCGCTGGGGGGAGCGCGACGTGTTCGCCGAGTCGCTGCGCCGGCGTGAGGGCGGGCCGCGCTGGACCATGTACGAGGGGCCGCCGACCGCCAACGGCGCCCCCGGCTTCCACCACGTGCTCGCGCGCGTGTTCAAGGACATCTTTCCGCGCCACCGCGCGATGAAGGGCCACTACGTCGAGCGCAAGGCCGGCTGGGACTGCCACGGGCTGCCCGTCGAGCTCGCCGTCGAGAAGGAGCTCGGGTTCGACACCAAGGCCGACATCGAGGCCTACGGGATCGCGGCGTTCAACGACCGCTGCCGCGAGAAGGTGCTGCGCCACATCGCCGAGTTCGACGCGCTCACCGTGCGGATCGGCTACTGGGTCGACCTCGAGCGGCCCTACCGCACGCTCGATCCCAGCTACATCGAGTCGGTGTGGTGGGCGCTGGCCCAGATCCACGCGAAGGGCCTGCTGCACGAGCGCGCCAAGGTCGTGCCCTACTGCCCGCGCGATCAGGTGACGCTGTCCAGCCACGAGCTCGGGCAGCCGGGTGCCTATCGGGACGTCGTCGACGCATCGGTGTACGTGCGCCTGCCGGTGCTCGACGCGGCGGCGCCGCTGCTCGCCGGCGACGAGCTCATGGTGTGGACGACGACGCCGTGGACGCTCGTGTCCAACGCCGCGGTCGCGGTCAACCCCGAGCTCTCCTACGTGCGCGCGCGCGCGGGAGACGGAGTGTTCGTGGTCGCGGCCGAGCTCGTGGAACGGGTGCTCGGCGAGGACGCCGAGGTGCTCGACACGCTCACGGGAGCGCAGCTGATCGGCGCCCGCTACGCGCCGCCGTTCGACTACATCCCCGGGTCGGCCTACGGGGAGAAGGGCCACAGCGTGCTGGCGGCCGACTTCGTCACCGCGACGGACGGGACGGGGCTCGTGCACACCGCGATCGCGTTCGGCGACGAGGACTTCCGACTCGGCGAGCGCGAGGGGCTCACCGTGGTCAACCCGGTGGCGCTCGACGGCACCTACGACAAGCGGATCGGGAGCTACGCCGGGCGCAAGGTCAAGGAATGTGACCGGGATCTGATCGACGACATGCGCGCTCGGGGGATCCTGTGGCGCGAGCAGGCCTACGAGCACTCCTATCCGCACTGCTGGCGCTGCGGCACCGCGCTCATCTACTACGCGAAGCCGTCCTGGTACATCACGACCAGTCAGGTCAAGGACCGGCTGATCGCCGCCAACGAGACGGTGAGCTGGCACCCCGAGCATGTGAAGCACGGCCGCTTCGGCAACTGGCTTGAGAACAACGTCGACTGGGCCCTGTCGCGTGAGCGCTACTGGGGCACGCCGCTGCCGGTGTGGCGCTGTGGGGGCGGGCACGTGACCGTGATCGCGTCCCTGGCCGAGCTGCAGTCGCGGTCGGGGGTGGCGCTCGAGGATCCCCATCGGCCGTTCGTCGACGACGTCACCTTCGCCTGCGCGGACTGCGGCGGGGAGATGCGCCGGGTCCCCGAGGTGATCGACGTGTGGTTTGACTCCGGGTCGATGCCGTTCGCGCAGTTCGGCGCGCCGCAGCACGACGAGACCGGGTTCGCCGAGCGCTTCCCCGCCGACTACATCTGCGAGGCGGTCGATCAGACGCGCGGCTGGTTCTACTCGCTGCTGGCGATCTCGACGCTGCTCTATGACGAGTCCGCCTACCGCGACGTGGTCTGCCTCGGGCACATCAACGACGAGCAGGGCCGCAAGATGTCCAAGTCGCTCGGCAACATGGCCGACCCGTGGGAGCTCCTGTCGCAGTACGGAGCCGACGCGCTGCGCTGGTACCTGTTCACGGCCAAGTACCCGTGGGACGGCTGGAACTTCGCCCCCGAGCAGATCGGCGAGGCGGTGCGGTCGTTCCTGCTCACGCTGTGGAACACGTACTCGTTCTACGTGCTGTACGCGAACGCCGGATCGGTGGCGCGCGACGGAGTTCCGTCGCAGGCCGGGGGGGCGCCGTCGCCGTCGCCGGAGCTCTTGGACGTCGATCGGTGGATCCTGTCGCGGTTGCAGGCGACGATCGAGGTGGTCGACGAGCGGCTGGAGGGGTTTGATGCCACGGCCGGCGGGCGGGCGATCGCCGAGTTCGTCGACGACCTGTCCAACTGGTACGTGCGCCGCTCGCGGCCGCGCTTCTGGTCAGGCGATCCGGCGGCGTTCTCGACGCTGCGGCGGTGTCTGGTGGAGGTGTCGCAGCTGCTCGCGCCGTTCTGCCCGTTCATCGCCGACGAGATCTACGACAACCTGTGCGGTGAGGAGGAGAGCGTCCACCTGTGCGACTTCCCGGTCGCCGATCCGGGTCTGCGCGACGTGGCGTTGGAGTCGGCGATGGCGGTCGCGCGGCGGACCGTCCAGATGGGCCACGCCGCCCGCGCCCAGACCAAGCTCAAGGTCCGCCAGCCGCTGCGCGCGGCGGTGATCGTCGCCACCGGCGCCGAGCGGGAGGCGATCTCCGGTCTCGCCGAGGTCGTGCGCGACGAGCTCAACGTCCATGAGCTGCGGTTCGTCGCCGAGGCCGACGAGCTCGGCGAGGTCGAGGTCAAGCCCAACTACCGTGCGCTCGGACCACGCTTCGGGGCCGCGATGCCGGCGGTGGCCGCAGCGGTCGCCGGACTCGACGGGGCGCGCGCGGTGGCGACGCTGCGCGACGGCGGGGTCGTCACGATCAACGTCGGCGGCGACGAGCACGGGCTCGAGCTCGCCGATCTGCTCGTGTCGATGCGCCCGCTCGAGGGCTATCAGGTGCAGCACGAGGGGGTGCACGCGGTCGCGCTGGACATCGAGCTCGACGACGCGCTGCGCAGCGAGGGGCTCGTACGCGACATCGTCCGAGCGGTACAGAACGCCCGCCAGACCTCGGACTTCGTCGTCACCGACCGGATCACGCTCACCCTCGACGGTGATCCCGAGCTGCTGGACGCCGCGCGGGCCCACGAGCCCTACCTCGCCGGTGAGGTGCTCGCGGTGTCGGTGACCTACGCCGACCTCGACGGGACGGTCACGCCGGTGACGATCGACGGGCGGACGTTGAAGATCGCGGTCGCGGTCGTCGGGGCCGCCGATCCCCAGGACGCCTGAGCCGGCCGGGCCGCGCGCCCGACTCGGCCGGGGGGCCGCCGGACGCGCGAGGGGGACTTTCGTTCAGGTGTCTACGCGCTGAGCGCCGGCTCGAGCTCCTGCTCGAGCTTCGCCTTCGGGTAGGCACCGATGACCGTCTTCTTCAGCTCGCCGTGCTTGAACAGCATCAGCGTCGGAATCGACATGACGTTGAACTTCACGGCGGTCTGCTGGTTCTCGTCGATGTTGAGCTTGACGACCTTCAGCGCCTCGCCCTTCTCGTTGGCGATCTCCTCGACGATCGGCGAGACCCGACGGCACGGGCCGCACCACGGGGCCCAGAAGTCGACGAGGACGGGAACCTCGGACTCGATGACCTCGGCCTGAAAGCTGTTGTCGGTGACGTCTGAAACCGCGCCTGACATGGGATCTCCTTATCGGTGTACTTCAGAAAGTATAGCGAGGGGCCGGCCGGCGGATGGGACCTGGATGCCGCGCGCGCCGCGACTACTCTCGCACGAGATGGCCGATCCCACCAATACCGAGATCGCCGACGCCCTCGACGAGCTCGGGGACCTCTACGAGCTGGACGGCGCGGTCATCCACCGGGTGCTCGCCTACCGCAACGCCGCCAAGGCGGTCCGTGACGCGTCGGTGTCGGTGACCGCGCTCGCGCGCGAGAAGCGGGCGACCGAGCTCCCCGGCGTGGGCGCGACCATCCAGGAGAAGGTGCTCGCGCTCGCCGACGACGGGGCGATCCCGGCAGCCGTGAAGCTGCGCGCCAAGTTCCCCCCGGGCCTGCTGGAGCTCACGCGGCTGTCGGGTCTGGGACCCAAGCGAGCGCGGCGACTGTTCGACGAGCTCGAGATCCAGTCGCTGGCGGGGCTCGTCGCGGCCGCCCAGGCGGGACGGATCCAGGAGCTGAAGGGGTTCGGCATCAAGGCCCAGGAGGCGCTGCTGGCCAGCGCCCTCGCCGCTCAGGCGCGGGCCGCGGCGGGCGAATCGGCCGGTGAGCGGGTCGTCTTGAACCGCGCGCTCGCCGTCGCCGAGCCGTTGGTGGCCGCGCTGCGCGCCCACCCGGCGTCCGAGCGCGTCGAGCTGGCGGGCTCGGCCCGACGGATGACCGACAGCGTCAAGGACCTCGACGTGATCGCCTCGGCGAGCGACCCGCTGGCGCTGGCGCAGGCGGCAGCCGACCTCGAGCTCGTCGAGTCGGCCGGGACCCCGGCGTCCGCCGGAGTGCGGCTGCTCACCCACACCGGCGTCAAGGTCGATCTGCGGATCGTCGCCCCCGACCAGTTCGGCAACCTCATGCAGCACTTCACCGGCTCGCGCGACCACAACCTCGCGCTGCGCGGCGCCGCCGTGCGCCGGGGGCTGCACGTCTCCGAGTACGGGGTCCTGGACGACGCGACCGGGATCACCCACCGGTGCGCGCGTGAAGAGGAGGTCTACGCGCTGCTCGGGTTGGAGTGGATCGAGCCGGAGCTGCGGGAGAACCGCGGGGAGCTGGAGGCGGCGGTGATCGCGGGGTCGGCTGAGGGATCGCGAGGGTCGGGATCTCCGGGGCCGGGGTCTCGTCGGTCGGAGTCGGGTCTGCCGTCGCTCGTGCAGGCCGGCGACCTGCGCGGCGACCTGCACTGCCACACCGACGCCTCCGACGGCCGGGCCTCGATCGCCGAGATGGGCCGGGCGGCCGCCGCCGTGGGCTATGAGTATCTGGCGATCACCGATCACTCCTCGTCGGTCGCGGTCCAGATCCGCGGGGAGACGCTGAGCGCTCACGTGGCCGCGATCCGGGCCCTCTCAGGGTCCGACGAAGTCGACGGGATCCGGCTGCTCGCCGGCTCCGAGGTCAATGTGCTGCCGGACGGGTCGCTGGACTACGCCGATGACGTGCTCGCCGAGCTCGACTGGGTCGTCGCGTCGGTGCACTCGTCGTTTCAGATGGCGTCGGAGGCGATGACGGCGCGGATCGTGGCGGCGATCTCCAACCCGCTCGTCGACGTCATCGGCCACCTCTCCGGGCGCAAGATCGAGCGCCGGGCGCCCTACGCGTTCGACTTCCCGACGGTGCTGGAGGCGGCGGTCGCGACCGGCACGATGCTCGAGATCAACTCAAGCCCCGACCGGAGGGATCTCAACGACGTTCACGCGCGAGCGGCCGCCGCCGCCGGGGTGGGCATCGTGATCGACTGCGACGCCCACCGGACCGGGGGATTTGAGGTGGCGCGCTACGGGATCGCGACCGCGCGACGAGCGTGGCTGTCGGCGGAGCAGATCGTCAACACGCGACCGTGGGATTAGGTCGCGGCGCGGCGCCCGCGGGTCCGTCGGGGTTAGCGGTCACCCG
>CAZZWJ010000130.1:0-7839 GCA_964657875.1 uncultured Solirubrobacteraceae bacterium | reverse complement strand
GAGTCGACGGCGTACGCCCGGATCTGACTAGGAGTCTGTATCGCCCGAAGGTCCTACTCGCCCCCAAGCGGGATACTGCCCGACTCCGCGCGCAAAGGCAATGGCCTGAACGTCGATTCTTCGACAGTCCTTCTCTGGACCGGGGGACGCCTCAGGGGATGAGGCCGAGCGCCGCGCCGCGCAGGATGTCGTGCTCGGAGATCTCGATCTCGTCGAGGTGAAAGCGGCGGACCACCTCGCCGAGGATGAGCACCCCGGCGACGATCGTCGGGGCGCGGTCGGGGTGCAGGCCGGGGACCTCGCGGCGTTGCGCGAGCGCCATCGCCGACAGCTCGCTGAGGATCCGGTCGCGGTCGGCGGCGCTCAGGCGGTAGCCGTGGACCCGGGCGGGGTCATAGGGGTCCAGTCGCTGGGCGATCGCGGCCAGCGACGTCGCGGTGCCGGCGACCGCCACCGCGTGGGCGACCTCGCCGTAGAGCGATGCGGGGATCGCGTCGTCGAGGATCGCGCCGACGTCGGCCTGCAGCGCCCGGATCTGCTCGGCGCTCGGCGGATCGTCGTGGAGGTGGCGTTCGGTCTGGCGCACGACGCCCGCCTGGGTGGAGACGTGGAAGGAGACGTCGCGGCCGCGGCCGATCACGAGCTCGGTGGAGCCGCCGCCGATGTCGAGCACGAGCGTCGCGGTGGTGTCGGCGGGGTCACGCTCACTCGTGGCCCCCAGGTAGGTGAGCTGGGCCTCCTGATCGCCGGTGAGCACGTGGGGCTCGATCGCGAAGCGCTCCCGGATCGTGTCGGCGAACTGCGCGCCGTTGACCGAGTCGCGGACCGCGCTCGTGAGCACCGCCACCGCGGCGCTGCAGCCATGGGCGGCGATCTCCCGGGCGTCGTCCGCCAGGACCGCGTAGACGCGCTGCATCGACGCGTCGGCGAGCCGTCCGGCGCCGTCGACGCCCGCCCCCAGCCGGGTGACCCGCGAGTGGCGCACGAGCTCGGTGATCTCGTTGCCCTCACGGCGGGCGATGAGCAGCCGCGTCGAGTTGGATCCGATGTCGACGACGGCGATGTTCATGGGGGAGGTTCTACCGGGTGGGGCATCGCGATGCCGTCCAAGCCGGCAAGCAGGTTCTCCACCGCGAGCTCGGTCATCCGGGCCCGGGCCTGATGGGTGGCCGAGCCGATGTGGGGGACGACGATCAGGTGCGGGCTTTGCAGCAGCGGATCGTCGGCGGGCAGCGGCTCGGGGTCGGTGACGTCGAGCGCCGCGCCGGCGATCGTGCCCTCACGCAGCGCCCGAGCGAGCGCGACCTGATCGACGATCGGACCGCGGGCGGTGTTGATGAGGATCGCCGTCGGCTGCATCTGCGCGAGTGCGGTGGCGTCGATGAGGTGGCGGGTGTCGGCGGTGAGCGGGCAGTGCAGGGAGACGAAGTCGCTGCGGCGCAGGAGCTCGGGGAGGGAGACGGGGCCGCGGCGGCCGTGGATGAGCACCGTCATCGCAAAGCCGGCGGCCCGGCGGGCCATCGCGGAGCCGATCCGCCCGCCGCCGATGATGCCGAGCGTCGCGCCGTGGACGGCGACGCCGAGGTCGCGGCCGGGCTCCCAGGTGCGCCAGTCGCCGCCGCGCACGGTGTCGATCGCCTCGCCCAGGCGCCGGGCGGACGCGAGCAGCAGCGCGAAGGCGAGGTCGGCGGTCGCGTCGGTGAGCACGTCGGGGGTGTTGCCGACGGCGATCCCGCGGGCCGCCGCGGCGGCGACGTCGATGTTGTCGGTGCCGACCGCGTAGTTGGCGATCGCCCGCAGGGTCGGCGCGGCGTCCAGGACGGCGGCGTCGATCGTGTCGGAGACGGTGCAGAGCAGGCCCTCGGCGCCGGTGCGCTCAAGCTCCTCGCGCAGCTGCGCCGGGGTGGGAGGCAGACGCTGCGGCCAGACGGTGAGCTCATGGCGTTCGGCGAGGCGCGCGACCGCCGGGCCGGGCAGCACGCGGGTGAGCAGACAGCGGGCCACACGGGGATTGTCACTCCGCGACCGGTCGCCCGGTCGCCCCGTCCCCCGGGTCAGTCCTCGACGAGGACCGGCGGGCCGGCCGCGGCGCCCGCCGCCGCGCGCAGTGACGGAAGCGCGACCGCGAGCCCGGCGCCGATGAGCGACAGCACCGCCGCGGCCAAGAACGCGAGGTGAAAGCCGCTCGTGAGCGCCGTCGCCGAGTCGCTGCCGGCGTGACGGGCCGCGGTCGTGTGGGAGGCGGCGAGGGTCGCGAGCACCGCGAGGCCGAGCGCCCCGCCGAACATCCGGGCGGTGTTGATGAGCCCCGACGCGAGCCCCGCCTCGCCGGCGCCGACGCCCGCGACGCCGCTGATCGCCGCCGGGGTGAACGACAGGCCGATCCCGGTCGCGGCGAGCAGCGAGGGGCCGAACATCGTCGTCCAGAACGAGCCGCCGGTCGGCAGCTGGGTGAAGAGCGCGAGGCCGGCGGTGAGCGCGAGCATCCCGGCGATCAGCAGTGGCCGGGCGCCGATCCGTGAGACGAACCGGGAGGCGACCGTCGAGGCGACGACGATGCAGATCGTCATCGGCAGAAACGCGAGGCCGGTCGCGATCGGCGAGTCACCCCGCACCTCCTGCAGGTACAGCGACAGAAAGAACCACATCGAGAAGCTCGCGGCGCCGAGGGTGAGCACGATTCCGTTGGCGAGGCGCAGCGTCGGCGAGGACCAGATCCGCAGCGGCATCAGCGGGCTGCTCGCCAGCCGGCCCTCGATGAGCACGAACGTGCCGAGCAGCGCGATCCCGGCGAGGATGAGGACGAGCGTCGGCGCCGAGCCCCAGCCGGTCTGGGCGGTACGCACGATCCCCAGCACGACGAGCGACAGGCCGAGCGTCGCCGACAGCGCGCCGGCGAGATCAAAGCCCCGGGTGGCCCCGGGCCGGCGGCTCTCGGCGATGCGGGTGAGCGCGAACGCCGCCGCGATCAGGCCGATCGGCACGTTGATGAAGAGGATCCACCGCCACGAGAGCTCGGTGAGCAGACCGCCGAGCAGCACGCCGGCCGCGCCGCCGGCGCCCCCCATCGCCCCCCAGATGCCGACCGCACGGTTGCGCTCGGGCCCCTCGGTGAACGTCGTGGTGAGGATCGACAGCGACGCCGGCGCGATCACGGCGGCGCCGAGGCCCTGCAGCGCGCGGGCGGCGATCAGCTCCACGCGACCCTCGGCGAGGCCCCCACCCAGTGACGCGAGCGCGAACAGGACGAGGCCGGCGACGAACACCCGGCGGCGGCCGAGCAGGTCCGCGGCGCGCCCGCCGAGCAGCATGAAGCCCGCGAACGTGACCGTGTAGGCGTTGACCACCCACTGCAGGTCGGCCTCGGTGAAGTGCAGGCCGTGGCCGATCGCCGGGAGCGCGACGTTCACCACCGAGACATCGAGCACGACCATGAACTGGGCCAGGCAGGCGAGGACGAGCGTCGTGCGCCGGTCCGTGCGGGGTGGGCTCAGGACCACAGCGAGGAGGGGTCCAGGTAGACGCGGTAGTCGGCGATCAGTCCCTCGCCCGCGGTGCGGTAGATCGTCACCATCGGGATCGTGAGCGGCTCGGCGTCCCGGCGCCCGAAGGTGACCGCGGCCTCGACGATCGTGGCGTCGCCGTGCTCCCAGCGCGCGACGATGTGGTGGGAGACCGAGGTGACGCTGTCAAACAGCGAGACGACCTGCGCCCGGCAGTTCGCCTTGCCGTAGACGGGGTCCTCGTTGGCGAACTGCATGACGACGTCGGGCGCCAGGTGAGCGACCCACGCGTCGGCGTCCATCCGGTCGAGATCCTCGAAAAGGTTCAGCCGCGAGACCATCGGACCTAACGTAGACGGTCCTCAGACAGACCGCTTTCGCGCTCACCCCAGCGCGGTGGCGAGACGGGCGATGGCGTCGTGGACGTCGGTGAAGCGCGTGGTGAGCGGGGACAGGCCGAGGCGGATGACGTCCGGGGCGCGGAAGTCGGCGATCACGCCGTGGTCCTCGGCGAGTCTGCGCGTGAGCCGCTCGGCGTCGGGGTGGGTGAGCGCGACATGGCCGCCGCGACGGGCGGGGTCGCGCGGGGATCCGATCCCGATTCCGGGGAGCGGGTCGGCGAGCTCGATGGCGTACTCGGTGAGCAGCAGCGACTTGGCGCGGATCGCGTCGATCGTCGCCTCGGCGGAAAGCTCGATGCCCTCCCGGGCGGCGGTGAGGCCGAGGACCTGGGGGGTGCCGGAGAGCATCTGGCCGATCGCGTCGGCCGGCTCGTAGCCGGGCGCCATCCCAAACCGGTCACGGCGCCCGATCCACCCCCAGATCGGCTGGCGCAGCTCATCACCCAGGCCCGAGTTGACGTACAGGTAGGCGGGAGATCCGGGTCCGCCGTTGAGGTACTTGTACGTGCAGCCGACGGCGAGGTCCACGCGGTCGGCGTCGAGGTGCAGCGGGACGATCCCGGCGCTGTGGCTGAGGTCCCACAGCATGAGCGCGCCGTGGGCGTGGGCGAGCTCGGTGATCGCGGGCAGATCGGCGACGTGGGCGGAGCGGTAGGCGACATGGGAGAAGGTGACGAGCGCCGTCTGCTCGGAGACGCGGGCGGCGACCGCGTCGGGCTCGGGGCCGCCGGCCGGGTCGGTCTCAAGCCAGTCGATCTGCATCCCGTGGGCATCGGCGAGCGCCTCGACCACGTAGCGGTCGGTGGGGAAGTTCGCGGCGTCGGTGAGGATCCGGGTGCGACCCGGGCGGGCGGCGAGCGCCGCGGCGGCGAGCTTGTAGAAGCAGACGGTCGTCGAGTCCGCGAGCACCGTCTGGCCGGCCGCGGCCCCGAGCAGCGCGCCGGCGAGCCGGTCTCCGATCGTGTGGGGAAGCTCCATCCAGCCCTCACTCCAGGAGCGGATGAGTCGCTCACCCCACTCGTGATCGATCGCGCGGTGCAGCGCGTCGCGGGTCTGGCGGGGCAGCTGCCCGAGTGAGTTGCCGTCGAGGTAGATGACCCCGTCGGGCGGGGGGACGAACCGCTGCCCGAAGGCGCCGAGCGGATCGGCCGCGTCCAACTCGATCGCTTTCTGGCGCTCTGAGCTATACATATTCCCCAGTATGAGTCCTGACACTGACCCCGAACCGCTCGTCACCCCCGCCGCGGCGAGCCCGTCGGGCGGAGCGCCGCGCGGACGCAGGGGCCGGCGCAGCCGCAGTCGGTCCAACAACATGCTGCCCCAGCGTGAGCATTCGCGGTCACTGCCCGAGCGGCTGCTCGTCCGTCTGGTGGCCACCGCCGGCATCGTCGGCGTCGGGGTCGCGATCGCCGCGATCATGGTCTCCAGCAACTCCCAGGGCTGGATCGTCGGACTCGTCGTCTCCATCGTGAGCGTCGTGCTCGCGGCGGTGCTCTGGTCCTCGCGGGTCCTCTGAGCTTCCCGGCTCGCCGTTTTTCGAGTCCTGAGTCGATCGCCCGTGGCGCGGAGGTCAGCGCGGGGCGGTGAAGATCGCCTCGGGCAGAAACGCGCCGACGACCCAGTTGGGGGCGTCGACGAGCTCGTGGATGCGCAGGTCGCTCGCGACCGAGGCGATCGCGTAGGCCTCCTCACGGGTGTGGCCGTAGGTGGCCACGATGTGGTCGATCGTCGCCCGGGTCGCATCCCGCGCGGCCTGCATGAGGTCGGGCCCGACGCCCGTGCACACGTGGTGGCTGGACACCTCGCCGGCGGCGAGCTGGCCGTGGGGGAGATGGAACTGGGGCGCGGGGATGCTCTGGCGGCGGGTGCTGAGGCGGACCGTGATCGTCATCGCGGTCTCCACCGCGGTCCCGCACACCTCCGCGTCGCCCATCGCCGCGTGGGTGTCGCCGACGGAGAAGAGCGCGCCCGGCACCCCGACCGGGAGATACAGGGTGGCGCCGGGCCGCAGGTGCTTGACGTCGATGTTGCCGCCGAAGCGCGAGGGCGGCAGCACCGGGTGGCGGCCGGGACGGTCGGGGGCGACGCCGATCGTCCCCGGAAACGGCGCGAAGCCCAACGTCACCCCGTCGAGGAACTGGACCTGCCCGCGGGCGGCGTCGACGGTGGCGATGTTCAGCCACGGGTCGGGGAACTCATCGGCGAGCAGTCCGAAGCCGGGGATGATGGCGGTCCATCCCCAGGCGGCGGAGACGAGCTCGAGGATCTCGATCACGAGCGTGTCGCCGGGCTCGGCGCCCTTGACGTACACCGGCCCGGTGACCGGGTTGACCTTCGTCATGTCCATCCGCGGCACGTCGGCGGCGGTCGATGCGGCGGTGATCTCCCCGCCGGAGGCATCCCGGCATTCGAGCACGACCGTCTCCCCGGACTCGATCTCGAGCACCGGGGCGGCGGCGTTGTCCCACACCGTCGCCGTGTGCTCGGCGCCGAGGTGATGAAAGCTGTGCGCGGAGTGCCGGTCGCTCACCGTCGCGACCCTACCAGCGGTCCTCTCGCGGGCCACCCGGGCGATGGCGGGCGCTTTAGGGCCTGGGTCATCGCGGGTCACAGACCCCGTAGAGGACGGTCTCCTCGTCGTGCATCGTGAAGTGCCCCAGCGAGAAGCGGTAGCCGAGGTGCAGGCCGTCGATGAACCGGGCGAGCTGCCAGAGGTGGTCGATCTCGTGGTAGACGGCGAGCGCGAGCCGGGGCCGTGATCCGCTGAGCGTCTGCGTCGCTCCCCGCAGCGCGGCGGGCTCGGCGCCCTCGATGTCGAGCTTGAGGAAGTCGACTCGCTCGAGGTCTCGGTCGGCGACGAGATCGTCGAGTGAGACGGTGACCGCACCGGCGTCGTCGTCCGCCCGCGCGGCGGTGATCGTGGACGCGGGGCCGGCCCGCTCGATCGCGAGCCGCTCACCGGAGCGCTCCCACAGCGCCGCCTCGACGACCTCGATGCGCGCGGCGAGGGCCGGGTTGCGCGCCAGGTTGTCGTGGAGGATGCGCAGGTTGGCCGCGGAGAACTCGAGGCTGACCACGCGACCGCCGGGACCGACCTCGTGCGCGAGCCACAGTGCCGTCTCCCCGAAGCAGCCCCCGGCGTCGATCGCCACGTCCCCGGGGCGGGGGTGGGCTTCGGGGAGGTGAGGCGCGCGGTACTGCTGCAGCTGAAACGTGCCCTGGATCCCGAGCAGGTAGCTCTCCAGGACGATCGGGAAGCCGAGCGGGGCGAGTTGGAAGAGCTGGCTGGGGCTCGCGCCCGCGTAGCGCAGCGGGGTGAGATCGGCCTCGGTGATGAGCTCCGTGCGGGCGGTGGCCAGCAGCGCGTCGGTCTGTGCGCGGGTCGGACCGATGCGGGCGTGCGCGGGGCCGAGGACGTGGAAGGCGAGTCGGTCGGCGAGGAGGTTCTGGGAGCGGGCGTCAAGCCGGTCGAAGAGCCATTGGACGTCATCGGCGTGGTCGATCAGGTGGCGCAGGCGGGCGGCCGACTCCGCCGGGGTCCGGTCGGGCATGCCCTCCGGGAAGCGCTCGGGGTCGACGTTGTCGGTGAGCGCGGGTTGTGCCGCGGCGGCGTGCACGCGCTCGACGAGCCGGTCGATGAACGACGGCGTCGGGTCGGCTGGCGGGCGTGGGGGGACGGGCACGGGGGCCGGTCTCGCCGGGGTGGGTGCCGCTACCCGCCGTGGAGGCGGCTGAGGACCGCCCGGGCGGTCCGCTCACCGCTGAACATCGCGCCCTGCAGGGAGGCGGTGTCACGGTGATCGCCGCAGACGAAGAGCCCCTCGCCGAGATCGATGCGCTGGCGGGAATGCAGTGGCGGGGACTGCAGCGGCTGACCGTGGGGGATGACGTCGCTGCGCAGCGTCTTGACCAGTGTCACTGTCTGCTTGTCCTGC
>CAZZWJ010000129.1:0-7908 GCA_964657875.1 uncultured Solirubrobacteraceae bacterium | reverse complement strand
TCGGTCAAGCACGGCTGCGACGCCGGTGACTGCGGGGCGTGCACCGTGCACGTCGACGGCACCCCGGTGCACAGCTGCCTCTACCCGGCGCGGCGCGCGGTCGGCCACGACGTGACGACGCTCGCGGGCCTCGGGGTCGGCCACCCGGGGGGGTTGCACCCGTTGCAACGGGCGTTCATCGACGCCCAGGGGTTTCAGTGCGGCTTCTGCACCGCCGGGATGCTCATGACCGGGGCGGCGCTCAGCGACGCGCAGCGCGCCGACCTGCCGCGCTCGCTGAAGGGCAACATCTGCCGCTGCACCGGCTACCGGGCGATCGCCGACGCGTTCGCCGGACAGACCCACGTCGACGCGGCGGCTGCCGGCCCCGGCGACGCGCTGGGGGCGCCCGCGGCCCGCGGCATCGTCACCGGCGCCGCCCGGTTCACGCTCGATGAGGACTTCGGGCCGGGCCTGCTGCACATGAAGCTCGTGCGCGCCCCCCATGCGCACGCGGTCATCCGCAACATCGACGTCACCGCGGCGATGGCCCTGCCCGGAGTCCGGCTCGTGCTCACCCCCGAGGACGCGCCCGCGCATCACTACTCCACCGCCCGCCATCACCACCCGGCCGACGACCCCGCCGACACGCTGCTGCTCGACCGGGTGGTGCGGTTCGCCGGCCAGCGGGTGGCGGCCGTCGTCGCCGACACCGTCGCGGTCGCCGAGCGCGGTGCCGAGCTGGTCGAGGTCGACTACGAGCTGCGGACGCCGGTGCTCGATCCCGAGGTCGCGATGTGCCCGGGGGCACCGCTCGTCCACGGTGACAAGGACCCGGTGCGCAGCCGGGTGGCGGCGCTTGAGCGCAACGTCGCCGGTGAGGTGCATTCGGAGATCGGCGACGTCGAGGCGGCGCTCGCGGCGGCCACCGCCACCTGTGAGCGGGAGTTCTCGGTCCACCGCGTCCAGCACGTGCACCTGGAGACCCACGCGTCGGTGGCGTGGATCGATGACGACGGGCGCCTCACCGTCCGCACCTCCAGCCAGACCCCGTTTCTCACCCGCGACGCGCTCGCGGACCTGTTCGGCCTCGCGCGCGACGACGTCCGTGTCTTCACGGCGCGCATCGGCGGCGGCTTCGGCGCCAAGCAGGAGATGCTCACCGAGGACATCGTCGCCGCGGCGACGCTCGCGCTGCGCGCGCCGGTCGCGCTCGAGCTCACCCGCGAGGAGGAGTTCAGCGCCTGCACGACCCGCCACCCGATGCGCGTCCGCGTCGCGGTGGGCGCCGACGAGGACGGCCGGCTGAGCGCGATCTCGGTGCGGATCGTCTCCAACACCGGCGCCTACGGAAATCACGGCCCGGCGGTCATGTACCACGCCTGCGGGGAGTCGATCGCGCTCTATGACTGCCCCAACAAGCGCGTCGACGCCTACGCGGTCTACACGAACACGGTGCCCGCGGGCGCGCTGCGCGGCTACGGCCTCTCCCAGCTCGTGTTCGCCGTCGACTCCGCCGTCGACGAGCTCGCCCGGATGATCGACGCCGACCCGCTCGGCTTCCGGGCCGCCAACGTCATCGGCCCCGACTCGGTGATGCGCTCGATCCAGTCGGCCCCGCCGGACGTCCAGATCGGCAGCTACGGACTCGATCAGTGTCTGGAGGCGGTCCGGGAGTCGCTGGCGTCCGGACGCGGCGTGCCGGCGCCCGCCGGGGATGAGTGGCAGGTCGGGGAGGGCGTTGCGGTGGCGATGCTCGACACGACCCCGCCCAACGGGCACGTCGCCCACGCCGAGGTCTCAGAGCTTCCCGGGGGCCGCTTCGCGCTGCGGGTGGGCACGGCGGAGTTCGGCAACGGCACCACGACCGTCCACCTGCAGCTCGCCGCCGGGGCGCTCGGGGTCGATCCGGCGGCGATCGACGTCATCCAGGCCGATACCGACGCGGTCGCCCACGACACCGGCGCCTTCGGCTCGACCGGGACGGTGATCGCCGGCGCCGCGGTGCTCGACGCGGCGCAGCGACTCGCCGCGCTGCGGGTGGCGCGCCGTGACGACGGCCTGCTCTCGGCCAGCGGCGTCTGCGAGGGCAGCGCGCGCTCGGTCGCCTTCAACGTGCACGGGATGCGGGTCGCGGTCTGCGCCCGCACGGGTGAGATCCGGATCCTGCACAACGTCCAGGCCGTCGACGCGGGCACCGTCATCAACCCGATGCAGTGCCGCGCCCAGATCGAGGGCGGGGTCGCTCAGGCGCTCGGCGCGGCCATGTACGAGCACCTGGACATCGATGACGCCGGCGTCGTGAGCACCCGGGCGCTGCGTCAGTACCACGTGCCGGTGATGGGCGACGTGCCGGCGCTGGAGGTGAGCTTCGCGACGACGCGCGATGCCCACGTCGGCCCGTTCGGGGCCAAGCCGATGTCCGAGTCGCCATTCAACCCGGTCGCCCCGGCGCTCGCCAACGCGGTCCGCGATGCCACCGGTGTGCGCTTCACCGCGCTGCCGCTCACCCGCGACCGCGTCTGGGAGGGCCTGCGGGCAGCCCGCGCGCAAGACCGTCAGCATGTGGGCCGATGGTGACCACCCGCGGCCGGCGAGGACCGGCCTACACGCTGCTCACGCCGGCCAACCACTACGTCAGCCGGCTCCCCGCGCTGGCCGCCGCGAGCGTGATCAAGCTCGTCACTCCGCGCCTGGCCCCGGCGCGCATCGCCCAGTACCTGATCGCCTTCGGCGCCGACCCGGCGATCGAGCCGGGGACGGCCGAGCCGGTGTCGTGGCGGGTGCTCGCGGGCTATGAGTCGTTCTTCTTCGCGCTGGACGCCGGCGCGTCGCTGGCCTGGGACGGGATGGCGGGGTTCAGGCTGGCTCCCCGCAGCTTCGCCTACGTCCCGGCGGCGATGCCGTTCACCCTGAGCGGTGACCCCGGCGCCCGGATCCTGTGGGTCAAGCGCCGCTATCAGCCGTGGCCGGGCCTCGACGAGCCCGTCGCGACCTGGGGGTCGGCCGAGACGGTCTCAGCGACCGAGACCGCCACCCCGGGACTGCACCGCCGGGAACTGATCGACCCCCGGGACTCGCGGTATGACTTCAACATGACGCTGATGTCGTTTCAGCCCGGCGTCGGCCTGCCCCAGATCGAGATCCACGACGAGGAGCATGGGCTCTACATGACCGCCGGCGCCGGCGCCTACACGCTGGAGCGCGACGTCCACGAGGTGCAGCGCGACGACTTCATCTACATGGCCCCCTACTGCCCCCAGGGGTTCGTCGCCGGGGCCGAGGGCGCCGAGTACCTGCTCTACAAGGACGTCCACCGGGACGGCTTCTAGTCGAGCCGACACGAGGCCGTGTCGTCGGCTGCCAGTGGGTGAACGCCGTGACCTTCGCCTCCCACTCGACGTCGAGCTTTCCCTGGTGTGCCGCCGGCGAGACCTCAGCCGATCTGGAAGAACCCCTGCTGGTAGGACACCTTCCAGGTGAAGGTCTTGCGGTGGCCGGGCTGCTTGCCGGTGTACGTCACCTTGAGGCGCGTGAAGATGAAGTACTTGGAAGCCTTCTCAGGCCGGTAGGCCTTCAGCGTGACGGGGACCTTGCTGAACGTGCCGCCGGCACAGTTGGGGGTGCAGTTGTCGATCCACTGCTCGCCGGTGCCGAGGCCCTCAGTGCGGTTCCAGACCGTCCAGTCCAACTTGCCGGCCTTCTTGGTGCCTTCCCCCGCGAAGAATTGGCTGCCGTCGCCCGTGTAGATGATCTCCGACGGCTTGACCACCGGGTTGGTCTTCGAAGGCGGGCCGCTGAAGGTGGGAAACGTCGGCGTGGCGGCCGCGGCCGCCGATGCTCCGGCGGCGATGACACAACACGCCACCCCGGCCAGGGCGGACCTCGTGATGGCTTTCATGAACCGGTTGGACTCCTTGCAGGTTTCGGTTGGACGGTGGTCCCAGATGCTGTCGGTCGCATTCTGCAGGATGATCGCCGCGGTGTGCAGGTCGAGCCCCGCTCGGGCCGGCGGCGTCGACGAGCGCTTGACCTGATCCACGTCCTGGCGTCGCGTCGAACGTCAGACCATCTGACCGCGCGGCTCGCCGATGAGCTCCCCGTCGGCGTACACGATCACTCCCCGCAGGATCGTGCGCCGCACCCGCGCCGACAGCGTGCGCCCGACGTAGGGGCTCGAGGCGTGGCGGTAGCGCAGCTCGGCGCGGTCGAGCACCCGCGGCTCCCGGTCGACGAGCACGATGTCGGCGTCGGCGCCGACCGCGAGCGACCCCTTGCCGGCGAGTGCGAAGCGGCCCGCGGCGGCGGTGGCGAGTCGGTCGGCGAGCGTCGCGACCCCCACTCCGGCCGCCGGTCCGTGGGTGAGCATCAGCTCGAGCGTCGACTGACAGCCGGCGATCCCGCCCCACGCCGAGAACGCGTCGCCGTCGCGCAGCGCCGGTGGGCACGGCGAGTGATCGGAGGCGACGAAGCCGATGTCGCCGCGGGCCAGGCCCGCCCACAGCGCCGCGGCCTGTGAGCCGTCGCGCAGCGGGGGCGCGCACTTGGCGATCGCGCCGAGTCGCTCGGCGTCGGCCTCGGTGAGCAGCAGGTGGTGCGGGGTCACCTCGCAGGTGACGTCGACGCCGCGCTCGCGCGCGGCGGCCACCAGGGCGACGCCCCGCCCGGTGGAGATGTGGACGATGTGCAGGGGGCAGCCGCTCGCGTCGGCGAGCTCGATCGCGCGCGTGATCGCCTCGGTCTCGGCGATCGCCGGCCGGGACGCGAGGTAGTCGGCGACGGCCACCCGCCCGGCGGCGCGGGCGCGCTGCGCGAGACCGTGGGTGATCGTCTCCGACTCGGCGTGGACGGCGACCAGGCGCGCGCGGGGGAGCCCGGCGACGACCGCCATCGCCTCATACAGCGTGAGGTCGTCGGCCCGTCCGAAGTCCGGGGTCCCGCTGGAGGACATGAACGCCTTGAACGCGATCACGCCCCGCTCGGCGAGCTCGGCCAGCGACTCGCGGTTGCCCGGCACGATCCCGCCCCACAGACCGAAGTCGACCCGGCTCACCGAGCTTGCCGCGGCGAGCTTGGCCGCAAACGCCGCCGCGGTCGTCGTCGGCGGAATCGCGTTCAGCGGCATCTCGAGCGCCGTCGTCACCCCGCCGGCCACCAGCGCCGACGACCCGGTCGCCCACCCCTCCCAGTCGGTCCGGGGGCCGGGCTCGTTGAAGTGCACGTGGGGATCGACCACGCCGGGCAGCACGCTGAGCCCGGCGCCGTCGATGCGCTCCCGCGCCGATCCGGGGTCGAGCGTCCCCCCGGGCTCAAGCGACGCCACGCGTCCCTCACAGACGCCGATGTCGACCGGGACGCCGTCGGGCGCGAGCGCCCCGGTGATCGCCAGATCCAGCGCGGCCGTCACGCCGCCAGACGCGCGAGCGTGCCCGCCAGCACCGCCACGCCGCGGTCGATCTCCGCCGGCGCGGTGTACTCGTCGGGGTGGTGGCTGAGGCCACCGCGGCTCGGCACGAAGATCATCCCGATCGCGACCTCCGCGCCGAGCACCATCGCGTCGTGATAGGCCCCGGAGATCATCTCGATCGCGCTCACCGCCTCCTCCACGCACGCGCCGCGCACCGCCTCCACGACCCGCGGGCTGCACGCGGCGGGCTCGTCGCGGGTGAGCGTCTGGATCGAGAGCGCGAGGTCGCGGCGGGCCGCCAGCTCGCGCAGCTTGCCGGTGAGCGCCTCGATCACCGCCTCCCGCGCGGCGGGGTCGGAGTCCCGGACGTCGACGTCCATCTCGACGCGGCCGGGGATCACGTTCACCGCCGAGGGCCACACGCGCAGGACGCCGATCGTGCCCACGGTCGTCCCACTCACCGACGCGAGCGCGAGGCGCTCGAGCTCGAGCGCCGCCTCCGCGGCACCGAGCAGCGCGTCCCGGCGCAGTCGCATCGGGGTCGCGCCGGCGTGCATCGGTGAGCCCTCCAGCCCGACCCGCAGATCGTGCGGCGCGGCGATGTGGGTGACGATCCCGATCTCCTCACCGCCGGTCTCGAGCACCGCTCCCTGCTCGATGTGCAGCTCCACGAACGCATGCACCGTCGCGGGATCGATCCGCGCCTCCGCGAGCCGGTCGGGATCCAGGCCGCGCCGGGTCATCGCGGTGGCGATCGAGATCCCGTCACGGTCGCACATCTCATCCAGGTCCTCGCGGCTGATCCGGCCCGTCATGGCGCGGCTGCCGATGCAGCCGGCGCCGAAGCGCGGCTCCTCACCGGCGAATCCGATCACCTCGATCGTCCGCCGGGGCACGTGGCCCCGGGCGCGCAGCCCCCGGATCGCCTCGATCGCGCCGAGCACGCCGATCACCCCGTCATAGCGACCGGCGTTGAGCGTCGTGTCGAAGTGTGAGCCGGTGAGCACCCGCGGTGCGTCGGGTTCGCTGCCCAGCCACGCGCCGTACAGGTTGCCGGCCGCGTCGAGGCGCACCTGCAGGCCGGCGTCGGACATCAGCGCCGACACGTACTCCACCGCCCGGTCGTAGTCGGCGGTGTAGACCTCGCGGATCAGGCCGCCCCCGTCGTGATCGGAGTCGATCCCGGCCAGCTCGGCGATCCGCTCGTGGAGGGTCAGGGAGGCGATCGGCACGGGGGGCAAACTGCGATCAGAAGATACCCGAAGCGGGTGCTGGTTCTAGGCGGCGACGGGCCGGTCGGCGAGGACTCGCTCCAGGCGGGCGCGGCTGACGATCCGCTGCCGGCGCCCGAGCGCCTCGGCGACACTGAACGCGGTGCGCTTCACAAAGCAGCGCAGGCGCTCGCGGTCCGGCGCGTCACTCGGCGCCTCCCTGGCCAGCGACGTCATCGACACGTCGGGCAGGCCGCAGGCGACGACCCACGAGAACGGCTGCAGGTCATTGACGACGTTGACCGCGAAGCCGTGCGTGGTCACCCCGCGGGCGACGTGGACGCCGATCGAGGCGATCTTGCGCTCGTCCACCCATACGCCGGTGTAGTCCGGTCCGTCGTCGACGCGGGCGCGGGCGGCGACGCCCTCGAGGGCGAGCGCAGCCACCAGACCCCGCTCGAGCGTGCGCACGTGGGCGACGACGTCATCGACGGCGACGATCGGGTACCCGACGAGCTGGCCCGGACCGTGGTAGGTGATCCGACCGCCGCGGTTGACCTCGACGATCTCGATTCCCCGCTCGCGATACCAGGCCTCGCCCATCGACAGCTCACCCTCCGCCGAGCGCCGGCCGCGGGTGTACACGCGCGGGTGCTCGAGCAGCAGCATCGTGTCGGGAACGGCGCCGGCCTGGCGCGCCTCGCGGACCCGCTCCTGCAGGGTGAGCGCCTCCGCGTAGTCGATCTCGCCCAGGGCGACGACCCACAGCTCCGAACGCGCGTCGGCCATGACCAGAGCCTAGAGCCCGGCCCGTCGGGCTCGGCGGTGGGTCACGACCCCCGGTTGACGAACGGCGCGTAGGTCCGGCACGGCTCGCCCCGCAGCGCGTTGCAGTTCGCCGGCAGCGCCGTCGGCACCGAGACCGAGGGGACGACCGGCAGGGTCAGCCGGGAGTCCATCGTCTTGGCGTAGCCGACCGTGACCTTGGCGGTCCCCGTGGCGTCGGGCTGGGCGAAGGACCAGATCGGCTGATTGCCGCCGATCGAGCCGATGATGACCCGGATCCGCGAGCCCGCGCGGTAGGCGTGGCCCTCGTAGTAGAGCGGGATGACGATGTGCGTCCAGTGGTTGGCCTTGAGCCCGATGAGCTGGGATTCGCGCAGCGTCTGGGAGGCCTGCAGTGAGGTGCTGCCCGGCGTCAGCCGGCTCGCGTCGCCGCGCAGATACCCGTTCTGCACGAAGACCTCCTGGCCGTCGGGTCGCACCTCGGTGATCGTCGCCTGCAGGTCGACCGCGGGCTTGCTCGACTTC